>CAYRCN010000001.1:0-31651 GCA_964422805.1 uncultured bacterium
CCTGGAAACATCACGTGGTAAGTAGAACAAGACACGTTAAGATCGATAAAACCGCCACAGGCATCACGGTTGTTTTTAAATAGTATTTATATTAAGCTTTTTGCTTTTCGCATTTAGCTATCAGCTTTAGAAGTTTAGAAAAAATTAATTTGGATTCGTTAAGACTTGGTGAGCCAAGAGCCACCGGCTAAAAGCGAAGAGTGTAGTTTTTTATCCTATATATTTTTTTAGTTCTGTTACAACGCGTGCGGCAACAGCTTTGTTGGTTGCCAGAGCAAAAATAGTGTCGTCTCCGGCGAGTGTGCCGGCAATCCCATCTATTCTGGCATGGTCTATAGCAGTACAGACTGCTTGGGCGTTGCCGGTTTTCGTTTTTATTACAATAATGTTGTTGACATGAGAGAGTTCGACAAGGCCCAATCTAAAAAGAAGATCAAGCCGTTCTTCTCCTCCTTCCACTTTGATTATTCTGTAAGTTCCGTCGCCGATAGGAGCTCTTATGTAACCAAGTTCTTTCAGGTCTCGAGAAAGCGTAGATTGGGAAATTCTTACACTACACTCTTTCAATCTCTCTTTCAATTCGACTTGTGAATGTATTTTGTTCTCGTTTAAAATGCTTCTTACTACTTCTAATCGCTTATTTTTACTTTTAGACATTGTTGTATCCTCGCATAACTAAAGTTTGGCCATGGAACTTTTTATAATCTTGCTCGCTCTTTTTATTTGCTCCTTCACGGATTTTTCACCTGTTCCACCGGTCAAATTGCGGCGGGAAAGAGCATTCTTAAAGCTGAGATAATCATAAATTTCTTCTTCAAACAGAGAAGAGAAATCCTTTAATTTGCTTAAGGGTACTTCATTTAAAGCAGTCTTGTTTTCCTTTGCCCACTTAACAATATTTCCTGTTATTTCATGAGCTGTTCTAAAAGGGATTCCTTTTTCCGTGAGATAGTCTGCTATCTCAGTGGCGAGAAGGGCTGATGAAAGAGCTCGAGCAATTCTTTCTTTATTTACTTTCAGGGTTTTTAAAACACCGGAGAATATCTCTAGAGAACCTTTAGCAATTCCAACAATTTCGAAAATATGTTTTTTATCTTCCTGTAAATCCCGATTGTACGAATGCGGAAGTCCTTGACACAGAGACAGGAGAGCTGTGAGATGCCCTATGGCTGAAGCAGCTTTTCCTCTTATAAGCTCTAAGCTGTCGGGATTTTTCTTTTGAGGCATAATGCTGCTGCCTGTGGCATATTTATCGTCTATTTCTACGAAACCGAACTCATCGGTTGACCAGAGTATAAGATCAGATGCATAGCGACTCAAATGTGAAGTTATCATTGTCAGAGTAAAGCTAATAGATATCGGAATATCACGGTGTGCTGTTATATCCAAACTGTTATTGCTTACCGTGTTGAAACCTAAGTCCCGGGCAAGAATTTGTAGGTCGATAGGGAATCCCGTTCCTGCAAGAGCCGCTGAGCCTAAAGGCATAATACCGCAATGCTTTAAACCCAGCAGCAGGGATTCTTTATCTCGTTCTATAAGCCAGAAAAGAGAGAGCAGGTAATGGGAGAAAAGAATTGGTTGAGCTTGCTGAAGATGAGTATAACCGGGTATTATCAAATCTAATTCGTCCTTTGCCATGTCGACGACATTTTTTTCGAGTCCTACAATGTGCCCCAGAACCTCTGAAAGTTCCTTTTTCAGATAGAGAAGTAAATCTGTCATTACCTGGTCATTACGACTTCGTCCCGTATGGATTTTTTCGCCGACATCTCCTGTGATTTCTGTCAGTCTGCGTTCTATTGCGCTGTGAATGTCTTCATCGTCCGGTTGTATAGCAAAATTATGGCTCGTAAATTCCTCTTTTATAACTTCAAGAGCGGTTAAAATTTCTTTCGTTTCTTTGTTTGATAGAATGCCAATCTTATTTAGACCTTGAGCCCAGGCTTTATTTACAGCAATATCTTCGGAGAACAGAATCTTATCTGTCTCTATTGAATGACTGAATTTTTCCATTTCTACGGCTGTTTCTTTAGAAAAACGGCCTTTCCAGATTTTTCCTTTTCCCATTTTTTTTTGCTAAAGCTTCCCTTCTTCTTCGAGCTTTTTTAGCCCTCGTATCGTTAATTGCAAGCCAAAGAGATTAATAAATCCCTCTGCGTCTTTCTGATTGTAAATCTGATCTTCTCCGAACGTAGCGAAGTCCTCTCTGTACGTAGAAAACTTTGACTTTCGACCTAAAGTAATTATGTTACCTTTATAAAGCTTTAACCGCACAACTCCGCTCACTTTTTCCTGAGTTTTATCTATAAAAGCATCTAAGGCTTCCTTTAATTCAGAAAACCATAAGCCGTAGTAAACTAACCGTGAATAAAGGTTCGCAACGTCCATTTTATGATGGAGGGTATTTGCATCAAGTATTATGCTTTCTAATTGTTTATGAGCCTCATAAAGTATAGTCCCTCCGGGAGTTTCATAAACGCCGCGGGATTTAATTCCCACAAGACGGTTTTCAACCATGTCAACCATACCGACACCGTGTTTTTTGCCTAATTTGTTTAGTTCGGTAAGCAAACCTACCGGAGATAATTTTTCGCCGTTGACCGCTACCGGAATTCCTTGCTCAAATTTTATTTCTACGGTTTCGGATTCGTCGGGAGCATCCTCTGGTGATTTGGTAAACCCATAAGCATTCTTGGGGAATTCATTCCACGGGTCTTCCAGGATTCCTCCCTCTGTACTTCTATGCCATAGATTGGTATCGTTGCTGTAAATTTTTTCCTTTGTAATCGTCGTAGTTAGTCCGTGCTTCTTCGCATAATCTATTTCGTCTTCTCTGGACTTCAAATCCCACTCTCTCCATGGAGCAATTATCTTTAGTTTGGGATTTAAAGCCTTATACGTTAATTCGAAACGTACCTGGTCGTTGCCTTTCCCGGTACATCCGTGGGCAACCGCGTCTGCTCCCTCTTTTTCTGCTATTTTGACCTGTTCTTTTGCCGCTATTGGACGCGCAAAAGAGGTTCCCAACAGATAAGTTCCTTCATATATTGCCCCGGCTTTTAGAACAGGGAAAACATAATCCGTGATAAATTCTTCTTTTAAGTCCACCACATAAGCTTTATCGGCTCCCGAAGAAATAGCTTTCTCTTCAAGCCCTTCTAATTCGTCTTCTTGACCAAGGTCCGCGGTGAACGTAATTACCTTGCAATTGTAGTTCTCCTTAAGCCAGTGTAGGATTACGGTTGTGTCCAGCCCTCCAGAGTATGCAAGAACTACTTTTTTTACTTCTTTTTTCATTTTACCCTCCTAAATAATCGGCAGTGTTTTATAATACCTTATTTTTTTTAATTGTCAAGACGGAGTTTTCATTTTTTTATGAAAATTTATTCATTTGTATTTTTTTCGCATTGACTTTTTTCTCTTTAACATTTTAATATAAAAGGATATAGGGGGTATTTATTTTGTAGGGCTTTTATGCAAAATTTTGCATAATTTCTTATATAAAAGGATAGGGTTAATCCTTGACTTTTTACGCATAAAATATAAGTATCTCTTTGGGAAAGAATTTATGAGGCTATTTAAAGATATTCCCGGGAACGTAAAAGCGCTGGGTTTTGTAAGCCTGTTTAACGATGCGGCAAGCGAAATGATTTATCCTCTATTGCCTATTTTTCTTACTTCTATTCTGGGGGTTGGCGCAGGAGCTTTGGGTATTATTGAAGGTATAGCGGAATCAACTGCTAGTCTTCTTAAGTTGTTTTCCGGGTGGTTTTCGGATAAGGTAAGGAAGAGAAAGGCTCTTATTTTAATTGGCTATTCACTCGCTGCGCTCGGAAGACCTATGATTGCTTTAAGCAGATACTGGTGGCATGTTGCGGTTATAAGGTTCGTAGATCGTTTGGGTAAAGGTGTGAGGACTTCTCCCAGGGATGCTCTTATTTCGCTGTCTACTCCTGAAGAGATAAAAGGAAAAGCTTTTAGTTTGCATAGAGCGATGGATCATGCTGGGGCAATAATAGGTCCGCTTTGCGCTATAATCCTCCTGAAATTTGGGATGAGTCTTAAGAGCTTGTTTGCCTGGGCTTTACTCCCCGGAATTATAACTGTCTTTATTGTGGTTTTCTTTGTAAGAGAAAAGAAAATCGAAGCAAAAGCAAAGAGTGTAGATTTCAAGTTTTCTATACTCTCAAGAAATTTTAAAGCGTATCTCCTCGTGCTTATCTTTTTTACTCTTGGTAATTCATCCGATGCGTTCCTAATTTTGAAAGCGAAGGATGCCGGCGTTACAATTTTTCTTATTCCGCTTCTCTGGATTGTTCTTCATTTTGTGAAGATGGCGACTTCGATTCCCGGAGGAGAGTGGTCAGATAAGGTTGGAAGACGAAAAGTGATAGTTAGCGGGTGGATCGTTTACGCGCTTATTTATCTTGGTTTTGGTTTCTCTTCCCGGATATTTCATATATGGATCTTATTTGCTCTTTACGGGATATACTTTGGGCTTACAGAGGGCGTGGAGAAAGCGTTTGTGAGCGATCTTGTGAGTAAGAAATTTCAGGGTACCGCTTTCGGCTTCTACCATCTGGCAGTTGGGGTCGCCGCATTTCCTTCAAGTGTAATTTTTGGTTTTATATGGCAAAAATTTGGTTCACTAGTGGCTTTTACGTATGGCTCAGCTCTTGCGGGTTTAGCTTCAATCTTGCTTTTTTCTTTGGTGAAGGAAAAGAAAAGGCAATTTCAATAGAAACAACTTCTTTTCTGTAAAACACTAAGCAGCTTTTTCAACACAGGGACTTGACAAAATTAATCTGTTTGCAATACTAAATTTATTTATTAAATAAAATGAAAGAAATAAAAACTCCTTTATACAGCAAACACCTCGAATTAAGTGCCTCTATGGTAAGCTTTGCCGATTACAGAATGCCGATGCAATATTCCTCTATATTTAATGAAGCAAAAGCCGTACGAAATTCTGCGGGTTTATTTGATGTGTCACATATGGGAGAAATCGAGGTTACAGGGAGTGATGCAACAGAATTTATCAACAGCCTTGTAACATATGATATATCTTCGCTCAAGGACTTTCAGGCAAAATATACCGTGATGTTAAATGAAAAAGGGGGAATAATAGATGACATCCTGGTGTATAATCTTCCGGGGAGGTATTTTATAGTAGTTAATGCGTCAAACCGGGAAAAAGATTTTAACTGGATCAGCGGGCACAAAAGCGGTAATGTAGAGGTACAAGATGTTAGCAAAGAAATTTTCCAGATTGCGTTACAGGGGCCGTTATCAGAAAAAATTATAAAGAGAGTCGTAAAATCCAGTCCTTCAGATTTAGAGTTTTACCATGCTAAAGAAGAAAAAATAGAGAATGGAAAAGTTTTACTTTCAAGAACAGGATATACGGGCGAGGATGGTTTCGAAATTTACGGAGAAAGCAGTGAAGCAGAAAAAATATGGGATAGAATCATGAAAGAGGGGAATCCATATGGCCTTTCTCCCTGTGGTTTAGGTGCGAGGGATTTACTTAGGCTGGAAATGGGATACTGCCTATACGGTAACGATATAACAGCGGAGACGACTCCTCTGGAAGCGAGCCTCTCTTGGGTTGTCTCTTTAGATAAGGAAAATTTTATAGGTAAAGAGGTTTTATTGAAACAAAAAAAAGAAGGAATAAAAAGGAAACTTGTTGGGATTTTGGTACCGGGCAAAAGAATTCCCAGGCATGGCTATAAAATATTGACAAAAGGAGAAAAGATCGGCACAATTACGAGCGGTAATTACTCCCCGAACGTTGGCTCTTCCATTGCAATGGGTTATATAAGTAAGCCGTATGATAAAGAGGGAACAAAGGTAGAAATTGAAATAAGGAATACGTTTACAGAGGGAGAAACTATTAAGCTTCCGTTCTGGAAACGCGGAACAATCAAGAAGAAGAGTGTCGAAAAGAAAGACGACTGAATTTATAAATCAAATATAAATATGGAGGGGAAATGGAAATAAAAATACCGAAAGATCTTTTGTATACTGAAGATCACGAGTGGGCAAGAAAAGAAAACGGTGAAATTACCGAAGGCATAACGGATTTTGCGCAATCTGAACTTCAGGATATCGTCTTTATAGAATTGCCGGAAGTAGGTCAAGAAGTAGTCCAGGGAGATTCGATTGCTACAATTGAAGCCGTAAAAACGGTAACCGATCTTTACGCAGCTGTTTCCGGAGAAATTGTTAAGGTTAACAAAGAGCTGGAAAAGAAGCCGGAATTAATAAATAAGGATCCCTATGATACTGGTTGGATAGTAAAAATAAAAGTATCTGACCCAGCCGAATTAGAAACCTTGCTTGCGCCTTCCGAATATAAAAAAGTAATTCAAGAAGAGTGAATTTTATTCCAGTAAATAGAAATCAGCAGAAAGAAATGCTCAAAACCATAGGTAAGGGCATAGCTGATTTACTTTCAGCAATCCCTGAAGATTTACATTTAAAAAGACCCTTGAATCTTCCTGCTCCGCTTTCCGAAATGGAAATAAAGGAGGAATCGCTTAAAACGGCCAAACTCAACAATGATTTAATAGTTTTTGCCGGCGGGGGAGTTTATGATCACTATGTTCCGTCAGCTATAAGGCATCTTACCGGGAGAGCCGAGTTCTTTACCGCTTACACTCCTTATCAACCGGAGGTCTCTCAGGGTACTCTCCAGGCGATCTACGAATATCAATCGATGATTTGTGAATTAACAGGAATGGAAGTTTCAAACGCTTCTATTTACGACGGGGCAACAGCTCTCGCGGAAGCTATATTTATGGCACTTGCAATAAACTCCGACAGAAACAAAGTAGTTGTCTCAGAAGGAATTAATCCTTATTACCTCGAAGTTATAAAAACATATCTAGGTGAAAATTATTTATTTGAAACTCTATCTCTAAAAGATGGTATTACAGATACGGAAGAGTTAGGGAAGATTGACGAGGGGACTGCTTGTATATCGATACAACATCCTAATTTCCTGGGGAATTTTGAGGAAGTTGAAGAATTCGTAAAAGCAGCCCAAAATCTTGGTGTTATTGTAATATTAAATTTTGACCCGATATCTCTTGGGATACTAAAGACACCAGGGGAATATAGGGTAGATATTGCGACAGCAGAAGGACAGAGTCTGGGTATCCATATGAACCTTGGAGGGCCTTATCTCGGTATACTAACCTCGATGAAAAAACATATAAGAAATATGCCTGGAAGGATAGCCGGGAAGACAATAGACAAGAAAGGGAAAGAAGGTTATGTAATGGTTCTGCAGACTCGCGAGCAACACATAAGAAGAGAAAAAGCTACGTCGAATATCTGTACAAACCAGCAACTTTGTGCCCTTTCGGCCGCAATATACCTTGCCCTGCACGGATGGGAAGGAATAAGAGAAACAGCAAACATAATAACTCAGAAAGCTCATTACCTCGCAGAAAAAATACAAAAGGCGGGGCTTGAACTTCCATATAAACAAAAATTTTTTAGAGAGTTTGTTGTTGAAATCCCAACGGGAGCAGAAAAAGCAATCAAAAAAGGAGTCAAAAACGGATACCTTGCAGGTATTAACCTTGGAAAATTCAAAAAAGAGTGGCAGAAACACCTTCTTGTTTCCGTAACGGAAAAAAGAACCAAAGGCGAGATGGACGAGCTCGTAAAAATTCTTTCGTCAAATTAATAAACTCCATTTTTGCCCATAGAGAATCTATCGCGGAAAAGTCACTAAAATTCAAAAATCAAATATTAGCACTTAGCCATGCGCTTTTGGCTGTTGGCTTTCAGCTTTTTAATAAAATTATATTGAGGCCAAAGACGAAAAGCCAATAAGCCGGGATGCGGCATTGTAAAAAAAGAAATAAGCAGTTAGAATTTAGAATCCCAACCTACCCCAAAAAAATATTTTAACAGCCATATAATACAAAAAAGCTCATTCACTGTTTTTTAGCTAACAGCTAAAGGCTAAAAGCCAAAGGCATAGTTTAAAAAACCCCTTGACAAATAACATAAATTTCACTACAATAAATTTGTATTAATTCAATAATACAAAGTTGGTTTTGTAAATTTGTAGAAAAGAGGTTTGGTTTATGTTGAATTTTTTTGTGATAGTTTTGTATATACAAAAAGTTGATTGATTGAAACTTTTTTGTTTACGGGGTCGTCAAACAGAAAAAGAGGTGAATTTGGCTAAAATTTTTAGATTTGTGAAGGAGGCTAAATAATGTTTCGCAAGAAAAAATTTATAATTTTATCTTCGTCCATTGTGTTGGTTATATTTCTTTTGTTCGCTTTCAGCCGCGGGAATGGAAAAAATGAGCAAAATCCTGCTGTAAAAGTAACAAAAGGAAATATCAGGGATGTGGCGGTAGCGCTCGGCACTATTGAGGTTAAGTATGAGACGAGCGTGAAATCTACTTTTTCGGGAGTAATAAAAAAAGTGTTTGTCGAAATCGGAGATGTGGTGAAGAAAGGCGATCCTATTTTTGAAATAGACCCTGCCCCCACTCCCTTTGAGCTCGCTTCCGTTAGAAAAGAAGTCAAGGTGGGGGAAGTTCGGCTGGAAAACGCGAAAAAGGACATCGAGAGGAAAAAGGCTCTTTTCGAAAAAGGTTTGATATCGGATAAGGAATACGAGAATATGCAGCAAGAACTCCAGGAAGAGCAGTCAATTTATGATCTGGCAAAACAGAGGTTGGATTTAATGGAAAAAGGTAAGGCGAGAGTCGGAGGGACTGCTCTCGACGCTATAATTCGTTCCCCCGTATCCGGAACAATTCTTTCGAGAGAAGTCAGTATCGGGGATCCCGTCGTGCCGCTTACTTCTTATCAGCCGGGTACAGAACTTATGAGAATTGCAAGACTCCAAGATCTATTATTTAAAGGAGTTGTTGATGAAATCGATGTCGGAAGACTGGAAGAGGGAATGAAGGCAAAGATAACAGTAGGTGCTATCCCTGATGAAGAAGTTTATGGGATAATAGATATTATCGCTCCAAAAGCCCGGAATAAGGAAGGAGCAACAGTCTTTGATCTTGAGATAATAGTTACTGAAAAGGGGAACAAGCCCCTGCGGGTTGGGTATTCTGCAACCGCTGATATTATTATAGATGAACGAACAGATGTACTTGTAATTCCTGAGGGTGCGGTAAAATTTGAAGAGGGAAAAACATTTGTTTATCTTGCAAACGGGGAAAAGAGAGAAGTCGAAATCGGATTATCTGACGGATTAAATATAGAAGTTGTTACCGGATTAAAAGAAGGAGATGAAATTAAAAGATGAGAAGGGTAATAACTCAATTGGTTCAGGATTTTAGAGCCTACAAGATGAGGTTCCTGCTGGTAATATTCGGCGTCTCATGGGGAACTACCGCCATTATTCTTAACATGGCTTTCGGGGTCGGAGTCATGCATCAGGTAAAAAAAGGCCTGAGGGGACTGGGAGAACATATAGGAATACTCTGGCCCGGACAAACAAGTATCCCATATAAGGGCCTCGGTATAGGCAGAAATATTAGATTTGTTCCGGAAGATGCGGAACTCTTAAAAGAAAGAATTGATGTCATTGAACTAGCCTCTCCAGAGTATATTCACTGGGGACAGCCGATAAAGTACGGAGAACTGCTCCGACAGGCAAAAGTCTGCGGAGTAAATCCTTCATATGGAATAATGAGGTCTATAGAAGCCGGGAAAGGGAGATTTCTTAATAAGCTGGATATTGAAAAGAGAAGAAGAGTTATTTTTCTGGGAAACGAAGAAAAAGAAAAAATATTCGGGCAAGAAGACGCTGTTGGCAAAAGAGTCCTTTTAAACGGCATCCCTTTTACGGTTATCGGCGTAATGAAGAAAAAAATACAGACAAATTCTTACTCCGGAAGCGATCAGAATACAGTCTTTATTCCCTACTCGACATTTAAAACAATGTACGGCTGGCTGTACATAAATAATATGGTATATAAACCCATCTCTGCAGGTCTGTCAAAAGAAGCACAGAAAGAGATTAGCAGGGTTCTTGGAGAAAAATACAAATTCGACCCGGAAGATAAAGAAGCTCTCGGAACATGGGATGTGGCAGAGCAAGAACAATTAATGAATAAAATGACCAAGGGGATTGAATTTTTTCTATCTATGGTTGGCGCTATGACTTTGCTTATTGCCGGAGCGGCTATTGCAAATATTATGTATTTCATAGTGGATGAGAGAACGAGAGAAATAGGAATTAAACGCTCCGTAGGAGCAAAAAAAAGCGATATCCTTCATCAATTCCTCCTGGAATCACTCTTACTTTCAACAATCGGCGGAATATCCGGACTTCTTTTTAGTTTTTCGATCGTATGGCTCTGCTCTTTTATACCTGAAACGGGCATATTTGAGTTCATGGGTAAGCCTACCATGTCCTACGAGATACCCATAATAACGGTTATCGTTCTTCTTGTCATTTCGCTTTTCTCTGGATATTTCCCCGCAAAGAAAGCGGCAAACCTAAAACCAGTGGAGTGTTTGCGCTATGAGTAAGTTACTAATTGAAGCAAAAAATATAAGAAAAGAATACAAAATGGGAGAAGAAAAAGTAGAAGCCATCAAGAGTATGTCTCTTAAGGTTAAGGAGGGGGAATTTATTTCCATTATAGGACCTTCCGGTTCGGGCAAATCAACTTTACTGCATATTTTGGGGTGTCTTGATCTACCTACCAGCGGTGAATATCTGTATAGAGGTAAGGAAATATCGACTTATTCCGACGACCAGCTTTCCGCATTCAGAAACAGAGAGATAGGGTTCGTGTTCCAGTTTTTTTATTTGCTGCCCCGCGAGAACGTTCTTGAGAATGTCAAGTTACCTTTAATCTATCGTGATACGCCCGAAGAGGATAAGAATGAAATGGCTATGAAAGCTCTGAGGAAGGTTGGTATGGACAAAAGGAAGAATCATCTTCCGACTGAACTTTCAGGAGGCGAGCGCCAGAGAGTTGCTATCGCAAGGGCGCTGGTTGGCGACCCGAATCTCATTCTTGCCGACGAACCGACGGGCAACCTGGACACAAAAACGGGAGAATCCATCATATCAATTTTTGAAGAGCTATATAAAACCGGAAAAACAATTATAATGATAACCCATGAGAAAGAACTTGCGGAGAAAGCAGAAAAAATAGTCAAAATAAGGGACGGCGAGATCGAAGGAGGTTGATGTGATTTTTCTATTGTTGCTGGCATTTAATTTAACATTAGAAGATGCGATAGCAATGGGATTGAAAGAAAGCCCGATATATCTAAAAGCCAAAAAAAGCTTTATAATTGAGCAAAAAACGAATTCATTCGTCTACTCCGAACTCTTACCTGAGATAAACGGAAGTTACAGCTGGATTAAAACCCAAAGCGAAACCGAGGGAGTAACTTTTTTTGACACAACCAGCGGATACAGTCTTTCTGCCAGCTGGGAGCTGGGTCCCGGAGAATTATTTAATTCTTTCGGTACTCATTACAGAAACAGTTCAGCTTATTATTCCTTTGTTGAGGTTCAAAATAGCGTAATATACGATATTGCTTTTCAATATCTCAAAACATTGATGATGCAGAAATTACTTGAAAGCAGAAAGGCGGGAGTGGAGAGAACAGAAAAGAATTTAAACTTGATAGAAGAGAAGAAAGCGCTTGGTCTGGCTTCGAACGCTGAAGTTCTAAAAGCGAAGGTCGATTACTTCCAATCGAAGATAAATCTACTTGAAACGAAAAAACAGGCGAGGGTTTCCGCCTTGATGCTAAACAATATTTTAGGCTTAACAGCAAGGGATTCGCTGGAGCTTGAAGAACCTCAGGTTGAATTTGAAATTCCCTCAAAAGACTCGATTCAATTCATGGCAATGGGAACTGACCCTCTATATAATAAATATAAGTCGGAATACAGTGCCGCAAAATACGATCTATTAGGAGGTGCAACGGAGGATCTCTTTTCTGTTTCGATCTTCACGGATTTCCAGCATGCAGGAGAAGAATTCCCAAGTTCCTCTGTTTTAAGGGATAATTATGATTACTCGATTGGATTATCTATAACTGTACCAATATTTACCGGTTTTTCGAGATTTAACAAATACACAATCAACAGACTGAAAAAGGATTTAGCAGATATAAATTTGCGGGATAGAGAGAGAGAACTTACCGTTGCGGTAGAAGATGAATATTTAAGCTATCGAGAAACAGTAGAAAAACTTGATCTTGCCGAAGCAACTCTTGAATTCGCCCGCGAAAGTCATGATGCCACCAACGAGAGATACACCCTTGGAGAAGCCTCAGTGATAGAATTTCTGGAAGCAGAAGAAGATTTGCTTGAAGCAGAGTACTCAATGACACAGGCCCGGTTCGACTGGTATTTATCCGTGTATAAGATTAAAAGATTAACAGGAATATTAACAAAAGAATAAGAAGGTAAGGAGGAAGAAATGAAAACAGGATTAAAAAAAGAGCCTCTTATGTTTCTAGCTCTACTGCTTGCTGCGGCTCCCTTAAGTGTAAAATGCTGTCACAGATATGAAATGGAGTTTAGAAAAACTTACGAAGTAAAACCAGGAACCAAAATCACGGTATCCAACAGTAACGGAAAAATCGAGATAGAGAAATGGGATAGAAAAGAGGTGGAAGTTTTTGCCTCTATTGGCTCAGATAAAAGTATGGAAGAATTAACTAAAGCTAAAATCGAGGTTTCCTTAGACGAAAACATGGAAATCGCGACGATTTATTCGGGGGAAGACAAAAAAGAATCGAAGAAAAAGGAGAAAGACTTTGGCGTCTGGGATTTTATCAAATGTTTAGTGAAGGGCGAATATTCGGGAAATAAAATTAACGTAGACTACGAAATCAAGGTCCCGGATTATGTTGTTGTTTCTGAGGTGAGAACTTCAAATGGGGGAATAGATTTACAGGGAACAAAAGGACCTTCAGAGTTGATCACAACTAATGGTAAAATTGAAGTTGAAAACGTCGAGGGTGACATAGAAGCAAAAAGCACTAATGGGAAAATAAAAATTGAGAACGTAAATGGTTTCGTGTCAGGGAGAACAACAAACGGCAAAATTGAAGTAAAAAGCGAAGGAATAAAAGATTTGACAACAACAAACGGTGGCATTGAAGCGGAAATGAAGAGTATAAAAGAAAACATCAAAATCAGAACAACAAACGGCTCAATCAAACTCGGCTTGCCTTCTTCTCTTAATGCAATTCTGGAATTAAGCACCACTAATGGCGGAATAGATTTAAACGACATTACCCTGGAGGTTACCTCAAAGCATAAGAATAAATACATTAAAGGCAAGATGGGGAAAGGCGGACCGGAAATAAATGCGAGCACCACAAACGGAGGAATAAAATTAAGAAAATTGTAAAAAAGAAGATAGGAGTCAAAAAAACTATTTAAATAGAAAAATGCAAAACGGCCAAATTGCCCTGCCTATACCTCTTTCTTTTTTCCTGTTCGACTTTTTTTAATCTAAGCGTTTGACTTCGATTCGAAAAATTTAAAAAACACCCTTGACAAATTCTACATTTGTAGTACAGTATACTACAAATGTAGAAGAAAAACAGGAGGTAGTTTGAAAGATTCCATTGTGGTTAAGTGTAAGAGTTTATTTTTTGCAAAGCTTTCCCGGTTAAGAATTTTCGTTTTGTCCATGATGTTTGCTGCCTGGTTTGTATCTGCTTCTAACGGGGAAGCCTCGAATGACGAGAAAATTCCTTGCAGGGTTCCCAGGGTCAATTCGGAAGTAAGTGTAGACGGTTATCTTGACGAAGAAGTATGGGATCAGGCAGTTAAAATTGATGCGAATGTCGAGGTTAGTCCCGGAGAGAATATTCCCGCTCCTGTCAAAACCGAAGTATATATTGCTTACGACAACTCCAATATATATGTTGCGTTCAAAGCCCATGACCCTGACCCCTCGCAAATCAGAGCTAATTTATGTGATAGGGATAATATTTGGGATGATGACTGGGTTCTTATTCTGTTCGATACCTTCAACGACGAGAGTAGATGCTATGATTTTGGGTGCAATCCGCTGGGGATTCAGGCAGATATAATTGAAAGCACCTCGGGCGGAGGAGGTTCTTGGGATGCTATCTGGGAATCTGATGGGCGCATTACTGAAGAAGGGTATATAGTTGAGATGGCTATACCGTTCAGTTCTTTAAAATTTCCCCGCAAAGAAGGTGATCAGATATGGGGCTTTGATGCGGTGAGAAGCTATCCCCGAAACGTACGACATCATATAGGCGCATTTCCAAGAGACAGAAATAACAATTGTTATTTCTGCCAATTGGAAAAAATGACGGGTTTTAACGATGTAATACCGGGAAGAGACATTGAACTTGTTCCTACGTTTACTTCCCTTGTTAAGCAAGAAAGAGAAAATTGGTCTTCGGGACCATTTGGTACGGAAGATTTCTATGGAATTGGCCTCACTTCGAGCTGGGGGCTCACTACCAATCTTAAGCTGAGCGCAACAATTAATCCCGATTTCTCGACCATTGAATCTGACGTAATACAAGTAGATATAAATAATCCGTTCGAACTATGGTATCCTGAAAAACGTCCGTTTTTTCTCGAAGGAGACGATTTTTTTGAAACAAGTATCGATGCAGTCCATACAAGAATTTTAGCCGATCCAAATGTTGGAGTCAAATTGATCGGGAAAGAAGGTAAAAACACGATAGGTTTTTTTTCTGCTCAGGATGCTGTAACAAACTTAGTTATCCCCTCTCTTGAAGGGTCTACTTCTGATACCATAGAGGGGAAATCTTATGGTACGGTTATTAGATACCTGCGGGACTTCGGGCAGTCATCGAATATAGGCTTACTAATAACCGACAGAGAAGGAGGGAATTATTACAATCGGATTCTGGGGCTTGATGGCATCTTACGTATCACAAAAAGTGATCACATTAGATGGCAAGTACTTGGTTCAAGGACCTTATATCCGGATGATGTTGCATCGCAACACGAGCAATCTACCGGTGCATTCGGAGGAAATGGCGTTTCTGGATATTATTCTCATGATAACAAAAGTTATAATTTCTTCGGAATATATGAACAAATGAGTCCGGATTTCCGCGCAGATCTTGGTTTCGAAAATCAAACGGGGTACAGATATGGCGAAGTGGGAGGAAATTACATATGGAGAGCGGGACCGGAGCACTGGTTTACATGGATAAATATTTACCTTGGCGCAGATTTGGGAAAAGATTACAGCGGCAACACAGCGCGTAAAGAACTAAAAGCCAATGTTAACTACAACGGTCCTCTTCAGTCTTACTGTGGTGTTTATGGGCAGCTCTCAAAAGACCGCTATGAGGAACAAGAATTTAAAACAAGTTATTTGAATTATTGGATTGGGGGACAACCTGCGAAATGGTGCAGTTTCAACTTATGGAGTGTATTCGGCGACAGAATAGATTATGACAATACTCGTCCAGGGAAAGGGTTGCAGCTGGGCGTCAGCACGACTTTTAAAATCGGATCTCGCTTGTCGGTCAGCCTCGACCATTATTATGAACATTTAGATGTAAACGAAGGGAGGCTTTACACTGCCAACAGGGAATATATAAAATTAATGTATCATTTCAATGAGAGAATCTTTATACGAACGATTTTTCAATTTGCCGACTATAATAAAGACCCCGACCTTTACATCGATTATGTAGAACAAGAAGAACAGGAACTTCTAAGCCAGATTCTTCTTTCATATAAAATTAATCCGCATACCGCCTTATATTTAGGATATACAGATAATTATTACGGAGATTACGATACAGATATAATACAAACCGATAGAAGTCTTTTCGCAAAGATCGGCTACGCTTGGATGTTTTAGTATAAAAAGGAGGGCATACGGGTTTAACAAAAGCCGAATGGCAAATTATGAATGCTTTATGGAAAAATTACCCGGCATCTGTCAGGGATGTAATCGGGCATCTTGATGGAGATGTGGATTGGGCATATACGACAGTCAAGACAATGCTGGACAGGTTGGTTATAAAGGGAATACTTAAAGTGAACAAAAACCGTAACGTGAGCATCTACGAACCAATCGTTTCTCAGGAAAAAACGCGTCAGGCAGCTATAAAATCTTTTGTCAACCAGGCTTTCGACGGGGCAATAGGCACTTTAATGCATTATATCGTTGCCGAAGAAGAGCTATCAAAAAAAGAAAGAGAAGAATTGGTACGTATTCTAAAAGAGGAAGAAAAAAATGATCGAACAAATTAATGCACTAAGTATAGCCTGGTGGAGCTGGATGAGTGGAATGTTTTGGCAGGTAAGCCTTCTTATAATCCTCATAAGCGGTATCGGCTTACTCCTACGCAGGTGGGTATGGCCTCAGGTTGGGTATGCTTTGTGGTTCAATTAATTTTTGTAGTGGGGAAGGGATTCTGTATTCTGTCTTCTAAATTCTTAGTTCTATTTTCTATATCAAATCAAGACACTTTTCGTAGAAATCTCTGTAGTCCGTCTTTGATGGATCTTCATTGTTGAGTTTAAGAAACTCCATTGCATCTCTGGGATGTAAATTCAATATCCCGGCTACCATATAAGGAATATTATATCCCCATGTAATTTCTTTCTGTAGGGGCATGATATGTTTTCCTATAACTTCCAGGATTGGCCTTATATCAAATTTCGGATTTTTGAGAAAAGACATCAAAAGCTCCAGAGGGCAGTTACCTGCGGCTCTTCCGATTCCATAAAGCGTACCATCTACGTAGTTCGCTCCCCTTATTATACCCTGTATTGTATTGGCAAAGGCGAGCTGCTGATGATTATGACAGTGTACACCTATTTCCCTGTCTTTTATGTATTTTTTGTACTTATCATAATAAAAATCTATATCTTCACTATATAGAGCCCCAAAACTGTCTACAATATATACCGCAATTGTTTTTGTTTCTTCTTGTATTTGTTGTAACGCTTCGTCCAACTCCCAATCCACTGCGTGTGAAATTGCCATAACGTTTATTGTCGCTTCATAACCGTTGTCGACCGCAGCATTAGCAGTTTTTATTGCCGTATCGATGTCTTTGACATAAGTAGCAACTCTGATGATATCTACGGGGCTTCCTTCTCTTGGCATTATATCGTCTAATGTGCTCTTATGTGCATCCATCATCACTGAAAGTTTAGTTTCGGTTTCGATACCATCTACAATTTTTTTAAGGTCTTCGTCGTTGCAGAATCTCCAGGGACCGTATTCATCCGTAGAAAACATCTCCTTACTGTTTCTATAGCCAAGCTCGACAATATCTACACCCGCTTCACATACGGCTTTGTAAACAGCCCTTACAGTTTCGAACGGGAACTTTGAATTATTCATCAGCCCCCCGTCTCTTATAGTACAATCAACAACTGTTATTTCCGGTCTATACATAAAAAACTCCTTTTATATAAAAAATTCTTTTGAGAGTATACTAAAACCTTTAAATAAGTCAAGAGTATGTTCCGGAACAATGTTTTGGTTGGGAAAAAGATATAATTAAAAAAGGGGGGTAGCTATGTGCATTCTGTGGTAAAAATGGGGGTTGGGGTTTGCCTCTTGACATATGTGGTAATGAAATTATACTTTATTTAAAGAAGCAATGGTTAGTCGAGGCGTAGAACACAGATAGAGTTGATTGTTGTAATAAGTAAATATTTATAGTTTAAAACTTATAAAGGGAGGAGGAAGTGGATTTACCTATGGAATATCCCAAATGTCAAAAATGTAATTTTGGCGTGCTTATCCCCCTATCGGATTACGGACAGGGTGGTGCATCAATACCATACAAAGCATGGGTATGCACAAATCCGGATTGTCATTTTCACATCCGAATAGACAACGGAGAGCTCAGTTATGGTACGGGTATCGGTGTAAGCCAAAAGCAACAAAAGAGTTAAAAATTTAGAAAGATATATTGGAGCTTTCCAGAGTTTTTTCCTGCGCTCTTCAAGGAATTGAAGCAAAGATCGTTGAAGTCGAAGTAAGCCTTTCAAGAGGATTGCCTTCTTTTTCAATAGTCGGATTGCCGGAAGCAGCGGTAAAAGAGTCAAGAGAAAGAGTCGAATCTGCAATAAAAAGTGTGAATTTCGAATTTCCGCTAAAGAAGATTACAGTTAATCTTGCTCCTGCAGATATAAAAAAGGAAGGAACCTCTCTTGACCTTCCAATAGCCCTCGCTATTTTATCCGCTTCAGGTCAAATTGATCCTGGTAAGTTAAAAAATGCGTTGATTGTTGGGGAGCTTGCTCTCGACGGAAGAATCAGAAGGGTAAGAGGCGTTTTATCCGCTTCCATTCTGGCCAAGGAAAACAAAATAGAACGAATGGTGGTACCTTTTTTGAATGCTGAAGAAGCAGGAGTTGTAAAAGGGGCAGCAATATATCCGGTGAACAATATAAACGAATGTATCGACACCCTCGGGGATGGCAGAAAAGAACCTTTTTTAGTGGATCTCGACGAGATTTTCAGAGAAACTTCGAAGTTTGACCTTGATTTCTCGGATGTTAAAGGTCAGGATACGGCAAAAAGAGCTCTTGAAGTTGCTGTTGCCGGCGGCCACAATGTCTTGATGATAGGCCCTCCTGGTTCAGGTAAAACAATGCTTGCAAAAAGAATACCGACAATTTTGCCTTTAATGAATATTGAAGAAGCTATTGAAACTACAAAGATTCATTCCGTAGTTGGAGCTTTGCCTCCAAAAGTCTCACTAATAGCAAAAAGACCTTTCCGGTCGCCTCATCACACGATTTCTTATGCAGGACTCATAGGAGGAGGTACTTATCCTCAGCCGGGAGAAGTCAGTTTGGCTCACAATGGAGTTTTGTTCTTAGACGAATTACCAGAGTTTAACAGAAATGTTCTCGAAGTGCTTCGTCAGCCACTTGAAGATGGTTTTGTAACTATTTCCAGAGCCAAAAGTACAATAGCTTATCCTGCTCGCTTTATGCTTATAGGTGCTATGAATCCATGCCCTTGCGGATATTTTGGAGATGCTTATAGAGAATGCAATTGTACCCCTTCAAAGATAGACCGGTACCGCAGTAAGATTTCAGGGCCTCTACTTGACAGAATTGATATGCATGTTACTGTTGGTAGAGTTAAATATAATGAGATTATGGACATGAAAGAAGGAGAAAGCTCAAAATCTATCAGGAAGAGAATAGAAAAGTGCCGGAAAATACAAGAAAAAAGATACAAAGAAGAAAATTTATATTTTAATGCGCATCTTGATTCTAAAAAGATAAGAAAATATTGCCTCATCGACGAAAAAAGCAGAACTCTGCTTAACTCAGCGATGGATAAATTCGGCTTCTCCGCGAGAGCTGTAGACAGAATTTTAAAAATGGCAAGAACTATTTCCGATCTGGAAGAGGAAAAGGATATACAATCTCAACATATAGCAGAAGCAATCCAGTATAGAACTCTTGATCGTAAACTATGGTTGACGAAATAGTAAGGACATGCTCCAAATGCAAGAAAAATGGAACTACCTATGTATTACATGGGTCTAATATATTGGGATTGGAATTTATGCTAAGTTCTGGTGATTAGAATTGGGAAAAGATAAAGAAGAAAAAAAAAGCAATAAGGATATAGAGAAATTAAAAGACGATATCTCTCTTGAGGAAGCGGAGCCTAAAAGGAAGAGACTTCTGCAAGTATTAGTATTATTCTTGACAGGTGGAATTATAATAACTTTAGGAATCTACTTGAGGTGGGACAAACGGATAATTGGTATAGGGGTTTTTCTTTTTGGTCTTGTATCTCAAGGCTGGTCGAGTCTGGTTTCTCTTTTGGGAGGAGTTCCTGTTGTTGGGAGTATTATTGTAAGATTCCTGGCTCTTCCTTTACTTTTCCTTGTTAATGGTATTGGGAATCTTTTAGCTTTTATAGCGATTAAAATGGGTTATAAGAAAGAAATAATGGATACAAAGTTGCTTGCCTGGACTTTTGCGGGCGGGCTTTTAATAGGATTCATAATAGGAGGATTAATATGATTTTGTTGCTTTTCCTAACATCTCAATATCTCTTTGAGCAAAACAAAATTCAATACACTTCGCATGAATGGATGATGCATAAAACAGAACATTTTCACATATATTACTATAAGAGTGAGAAAGTTTTAGTACCTTTTGCGGCAGATGTTTTAGAAGAAAGTTATAATAGACTGAGAAAGAGATTTAATTATAAAGAGAGAAAAAACGAGGATGCGATCCCTGTAATACTGTACAAATCTCATCCGGACTTTCAGGGAACTAACGTAATTCTTGATAGAATACCTGAGGGCGTGGGAGGTTTCGCAGAGCTTTTCAAGAATCGTATCGTGATTCCCTTTAACGGTTCTTACTCTGACTTCAGGCATGTTCTCAACCATGAGTTAGTGCACATTTTCCAATACCGTATTCTTTACGGTACAGGAGTAAACGCTATTAAAAGGGCAATAACTTCCAGTATTCCTCTCTGGTTTATTGAAGGTATGGCAGAATTGGAATCGCTGGGATGGGATCAGAGTGCCGAAACATATATAAGAGACGCTGTTTTAAATAATAAGCTCTTTACTATACCTCAATTGAGTAGAATTGGCGGATATCCTATATATAAAGAAGGGCAATCGGTTCTATACTATATAAGAGAGAAATATGGCGATGAAAAAATAGGTGAAATAATGAGTAAACTTAAAATCACTAATTCTTTTGAAGGAGCTATTGTTAGCGTTCTGGGTATAGATATGGATCGTTTGAACTCTGAATGGACTAAAGAATTAAAGAAAGAGTATTGGCCAATTATTGAAGGGAAACAGTATATAAGTGAAATAGCAAGGCCTATTGTAACACATAGTGGTTTTGAGGATCTTTATAACTATGCTCCCGCTGTATCTCCCTCGGGTGATAAAATAGTATATTTTACAGATGAAGTGGGTGAAGTTCAAATCAGGCTTGTTTCTTCTCTAACTAAAGAAGATTTAGGATTACTGGTCAAAGGCGGGCGTTCTGCCATGTATGAGTCTTTACATCTGATGGAGGGACACGTTAGCTTTTCACCCGATGGAGAAAGAATTATTTTTCCTGCTATGGTAAAGGGTAAAGACGTGCTTTATATTTTTGATATAAGAGAAAGAAGGATATTGAAAAAAATCGATTTGCAATTAGACCTGATAAGATGGCCCGAATTCTCTCCCGACGGTACAAGAATCGCATTTGTTGGTTTAAAAAATGGGGCTTCCGATATTTACGTGTACGACCTTCAAAGCGGAACCCTTGTAAATGTAACACATGACAGATATTCAGATAATTATCCAGCCTGGAAAGGAGATTCTTTGTTTTTCGTGAGTGACAGACCGGAGACAGAACAATGGGATTATAACACAAACATGTTATACCTGACCGATTTAAAAGGAAATATAAAAAAGTACCTCTCATTTGGCAAACAGATTATAGCTCCTAAAGTTTATAATTCTGACGTTTACTTTATTTCTTACAGAGACGGAGGTAAAAATTTGTATGTATATAAATCCGATTCGTCGGTCGTGAAACAACTTACGGATCTTATCGGGTCAGTAGACGACTTTTCGATCTCGAATGCCGGACATATAGCTGTATCTATATATTCGGATCTCGGCTGGGATATATATTTTATTGATTCTGTAGAAGAGCTGACAGAAAAAGAACCAAATCCTCCCAGGGAATTAAAAAAAGAAGAAGAAATTCCTGTAATTCTTGCGGAAGAAGATAAAATGAAAAAAGACAGCAGAGCTCCTTTGCATTTCGGAGTTGACTACTTTACAGGAACTCTTGGCTATTATTCAGATTACGGTGTTTATGGATATTTGGCATTAGGGATGAGTGATATGCTTGGGAATCATCAGGTTTACGCCTTATTCAATAATACAGATCTTACCGAGAGTAGTTTCTACATTATGTATTTATATCTGAAGCGGAGAGTCGACCTTGCTGCATCTTTGGTAAGACAGAAAGGTGTTTTTTCAGTAAGCGAAGGTTACCTGGCCGGAGATATTTGGAACTTAAACACAGATGTTATATTTCCTATTGATAGGTTCAAAAGAATCGAAATGGGTTTAGGTTCTTACTATCTTGCAGGGAATTTACTTGTACCGCTTGAAGGTTATCCTGGCTGGTATGTGGAAACACGCTCGGACCTACCAGGGTTTGGTTTACTGGGAAACATATCTCTGATTCAAGATAATAGCACCTGGGGTTATATGAATCCTGTAAAAGGGTTCAGGGGCAGAATTTCTTACAGTAGACCGCTTCTTGCAGGTGAGAATCTTTGGGATATTAGTACTGTCTCGACCGATCTTAGAAAGTACTTTTATTTAAGCAGTGACTATAGCTTTGCCTTACGTTTTTTGATAATACACAGTTGGGGTAGAGATAGCTGGGATTTCGGAACTGTTGGAATCGGGGGAGGGCGTTCGGTTAGAGGATACGATTATAATACTCAAATCGGGAGCACCGCGGGCCTATTAAGTCTGGAATTGAGAATGCCTTTGATAAAGAGGTTGGATCTTGGGTTTCCTCCTATATCGTTGGGAGGTATTGAAGGAGCACTCTTCACTGATATAGGAGTAGCGACTGATGATTACAAGGCATTACGAATCTTGACCACTGAAAATAATTGGATAAAGCTCGCCGATCCTATTATGTCATTTGGTGTGGAGTTCAGGCTCAACCTTGGAATAACGATTTTAAACTTTGATATCTCGAGAAGGACCGATTTAAACACGATCTTACCGGACTTCCATTACGACCTTCACTTAGGGTTGCCGTTTTAGATAAGTCCTTGATGAGCGAAATCTTTAATCGGCTCAAAACATCTGATTTAACTTTTTCTTTGGGGAACAATATATGGTTATCGGAGTAACAGGTAATACAGGTACGGGTAAAACCGTAATTTGTGAGCTTTTTAAAGAAAAAGGAGCGCATCTTATCTCCTGCGATGAGCTTGGATGGGGAGTTTTAAAGGAGTCGCATATAATTAGTCAAATAGCGGACAACTTCAAGGAAGTAATAGAAAACGGGAACGTGAATAGAGAAAGACTTGGAGCCATAGTTTTTGGCAATAAGGATAAACTTAAAACCTTTAATGAAATAGTTCATCCTGAACTTCTTAAACAACTTCAAAAATCAATTGAGTCGTCAAACAAAAAAATAGTGGTAGTAGATGGGGCTCTAATATTTGAATGGAGAATTGAAAACTGGTTCGATTATATAGTCCTTTTAGTCTCGACGCTCGAAGATAAGAAAAAAAGACTAAAAGCTAAAGGATTAAGCGAGGAAATCATAATGGGCAGGCTTAATTCTCAAGGTGACAGTGATAAATTCGTTAAATTCTCGGATTTTATAATCGAAAATGACGGAGATTTAGAAAGTTTAAGAAATAATGCCAAGTGGGTATGGGATCAATTAACAAAAAGTAGAAAAAGCTCCTAAAATGCTATTCTGCTTGATTTTTAAATTGTTTTTTTTCTTCTTTGATATATATGTCTCTCTGAGGAAAAGGAATTTCTATATTATTTTCTTTTAAGGTTTTCCATATCGCGTAGCGTATTTCACTTTCAATTTCTACCTTTTTCAATGCGTTGTCTGTCCAAACTGAAACCTGAAAATTTAGAGAGCTTTCTCCGAAATTAGTAAAGTATACAGTAACTTCTGGTTTCTTCAAGATATTTTCAAGTTTCGATAGATTCTCAATCAAAATCTCTTTGACCTTAAAAGGGTCAGAAGAATAAGATACGCCAATTGGAATATCTAACCGGATTATGGGATCAGAATGGGTGTAGTTAATTAATTCATTATTAACGAGGTTCATGTTTGGAACGATTACTTCAACATTGTTAAATGTCTTTATTGTAGTTGTCCTGATTCCAACCGCCTCAACCCTACCAAGAAGACCGTTAACTTCGATTAGATCGTTATGAACTATAGTCTTGTCAGAAAGCAAAACAAATCCGCTTATAAGGTTGTTCACTATTTCACGAAGACCGAACCCAATACCCACACCGAGAGCTCCAATCAATACTTTAAGGGAAGTAAAGTCTATGTTTACTATTGCAAAAGCTACAAAGACTCCTATTGTTATTATCGCGTAACGAACCAACATTGAAATGGTATTAGTCCTCGTTGTATCGAGAAAAGGTACTTTTTCAAGGCGTGATTTTGCGGATATTTCTAATCCTTTAGACAGTCTGAATGATAAGTAGAAAATCAATATCGCTACGATAAACCCGTTCAAGCTTATTTTCTTATCTCCGATATTAATTCTGGGATTAGTAAGGAAAAATATTACGGTGTTCAGATAACCTGACTTATGAAGAACAGCCATCGCTATTACAAAAATGCCCAGTATCGTAATAAGCTTTAGATTAATTTTATTTCGCCGGAAGTTCATTAAAAGAGACAGAAAAAAAAGAAAAACGAATGTATAAAGAGAAAAGAAAGTCGTCTTTTTAAAATATTCTTCCGCAAGAAACCCTGTTTTGGAAAATATAAGACCACATAGAATTAAACAAAGAGGTAACGCCGAATAATAAACTATACTTTTGACTTCTTCTCTCTGTTTCTTAGTCAATAAAACAATTAAAGAATAAACAAATATACTTCCTGCTAATGTGTAAATCAATCCCATTGGCTGTTTATGTTAACCGCTTGTAATTTTATGTAGATTTTCGGCGATTTCAGCTGTTTCCTGTGAAGTTGTAGAGAGTTCTTCGACTGAAGCCGACAACTCTTCTATAGCTGCTGATAATTCCTCGGAAGACGCGGCGTTTTCTTCTGCTATTGCCGCAATATTTTCAAGCGCTTCCGTAATTGTATTGACTTCCTCTTCTCCTCTTTTGTTGATTTCGGCAATCTGTCTAATCCTTTTTGTTATATGATTTATCTCGGCAGCAATGTCTTTCAAAAAATCAGCGGATTTTAGAGAGGTTTCTTTGCCTTTATTTACTTCTTCCACTGTTTCCTGTGTTTTTTGTGTTACCAAATTTATCACTCCGGAGATTTCATTTGTTATCTCAGAGATTACTCTGGTAGCTTCAGAAGATTGATTTGCCAGTTTTCTTATTTCATCTGCGACCACAGCAAAACCTCTTCCTGTTTCTCCGGCTTTTGTCGCTTCTATTGTCGCGTTAAGTGCAAGGATGTTTGTTCTTTTGCTTATTTCTCGCACTTTTTCTGTTATTCCCAGTATTTCTTCCGAATACCGCGCTATGCCCTGAATTACTTCTTCCAATTCATGAATGGTGTTTGTAACATTATCCATGGCAACCCTAACTGCTTCTGAAGATTTTTTGCCTTTTCCTGAAAGTTCAGAAATGTTCTCGGAAGAACTTAAAGTTTCCTGTGCGGAATCTAAAGATTGACGGACGACCGTTAGAGCTTTTTGGGACATTCCGGAGGCAATCTGTGATTCCTGTGCCTGTTTTTCCGAAGCGTGCGCAATTTGCTCCATAGTAGAAGAAACCTCTTCCGCAGAGGCAGTCATCTCCTCGGCAGAAGCAGAGAGTTCTTCGGCCTGGGCAGAGATCCTTTCGGCAACCTGACGAATTGAGTCCTTATCCTTCTCTAATTTATCCACGAATTGATTGAAGGAAGCAGCCAGTTCTTTGCTTTCCGCAGTAAGAAACTTTTCGGATATTCTGACATGAATATCCGCTCTTCCTTCGGCTATGTTTTTTAAATTTTCCCTCAATTTGTTTAAAGGACGGAAAAAATAATTCAATAGTTCTAAAGTTCCAAGGAGAGAAATGATAGTAATGACAAGAAGAATTTTAAGCAAAGCTGAGGAAAGTCTCTTTGTAACCGCAAAAGATTCCTGAAGTGCTATTCCTGCTCTGAAAACTCCGATTACTTTGTCTGTCCTCATTCCTCCGTAAACGGGAAAATAACAATCTAGGAGTCTCTGGTTTTCTATTTCCTTTACGGGTGCAATTTCTTCTCCTTCTTTTATTTTAGCCATAATTTCTTCCGGCAGCGTATCAGTTATTTGTATTTTGCCTATTTCGGTAAATACATTCCCGGATAAATCGTATACTTTTAAATATAAAATATCTTTTCTTTCTGAAAGCTCTGAGAGTGATGACTCAAGAAAAGAAGGATTTTTAGAATTCAAACTGAATTCTAAAGTGGCATTAATTGAACTAAGTATGTTTTCACCTCTGCTTTTTAGAAGAGTGTTGAACTCTGATTTTACTATATTATGAACTAATATTAAAGTCAGTATGTTTAACGTTAAAATTATAGCAATTAAAAGTACGGAAATCTGAACTTTTAATGAATTAAATTTTATCATTAGACCTCCTAACAATAATGTTACAAAAATTAGATTTGAAAGTCAAGAGTCCAATTTATAACTTTTGCTGTTTTTCAAAAATTTTGAGCATAATAAAAAAGGGCCGGGTTTCCCCAGCCCTTTTCCCATCTTGCAATTCCCCCTAACCGATGATGTCTTCAATTTCTCCTAAAAGCCAATTGATTTCTTCGACAGTCAAATCTCCCATATGCGCAATTCTAAATGTTTTCTCTTTTAAGTTGCCGTATCCGTTAGAAATGTAAGCTCCTCTCTTGGATAGTTCCTCGTTAAGACCTTTAATTGAAATATCTTTGGTGTTATTTATGCAGGTTACTGTGGGCGAAAGATTGTTTTCATCTGCAAAAAGCGAAAAGTTTTCTCTTGCCCAATTTTGTACTATAGAAGCCATCTCGGAGTGTCTTTTAAAACGGTTTTCTACACCTTCTTGATTTACTATTTTCTCCAGTTGATAATTAAGAGCGGCTATCAAATTAAGAGCAGCTGTTATAGATGGCTGTTTTGCCTTATCCCAGTATTTTTTATATTGCAAGAAGTCAAAATAGTATCCTTTGTCTTCCGCCTCGGCGGAACGCTTCATTGCTTTTTCGCTTACAGATGCAATTGCCAGTCCCGGAGGGAGAGCAAAACACTTTTGTGACGAAGCAGCGACATAATCGATACCCCAATCGTCGACTCTTATCTCTGCCCCCGCCATCGAAGACACAGCATCGACACATAAAATTACATCAGGATATTTGCTTACTACTTCTGCAACTTCTTTAAGGGGATTCATGACACCGGTTGATGTCTCATTATGTGTTATAAATACGGTGTCAAATTTTCCGGTTTTTAGTTTTTCTTCTATATCTTCGGGGGAAATACCTTTTCCCCATTCGTATTCTAAAACTTCAAAATCTTTTTGACAGCTTTTTGATATTTCTGCCCATCTTTTACCGAAAGCTCCGCATACCGAATGAAGAGCTCCTTTTTTTACGCAATTCCTAACCGCCGCTTCCATCAAACCGGTTCCCGAACAGGTTCCTATAATAATAAAATTATCCGTAAAAAGAACTTTTTGAAGTTTTGTTATGGTTTGATCCATCAATTCCGAGGTTTCCGGCATTCTGTGACCGAACATTGGGAAATCCATCGCTTTTCTAACGTCTTCCCTGACTTCTGTCGGGCCGGGGATAAATAATTTCCTGTACATCAGTCCTCCTTTCTTCCTTGTCTGATTTCTGGGTATAAAGGAAATTCTTCTGCTATTTCTTTAACTTCTCCTCTTACTTCTTCTATTACTTTTTCATCGTCGATTTTTGTAAGAACTTTATCAATCAATTGTGCTATTTTCTTTATTTCTTCTTCTTTTATTCCCCTGGAAGTTAAAGCAGGGGTACCAATTCTTATACCGCTTGCTATAAATGGTTTTTCTTTATCAAAAGGAATCGTATTTTTATTTACGGTTATTTTTGCCTTATCAAGGGCTTCCTCAGCCTGTTTGCCTGTGATGCCCTTACTTTTGACATCTACAAGGATTAAATGAGTATCAGTACCATCGGCAACAAGCCTCCATCCTAGTCTCTTAAACTCTTGCTCGAATGCTTTAGCATTCAATTTTATCTGATGCTGGTATTTTTTGAATTCAGGAGAGAGAGCTTCCTTGAACGCAACGGCTTTTGCAGCAATCGTATGCATATGGGGTCCACCCTGCAGGCCCGGGAAAATGGCTTTATCTATAGCTTTTGCCCATTTCTCCTTGCAGAGGATTATTGCGCTTCTCGGACCTCTGAGCGTTTTATGCGTGGTGGTCGATACCGCCTCCGCATAAGGTATTGGCGAGGGATGTTCTCCGGCGACAATAAGACCTGCAATATGGGCAATATCAGCCACGAGGTATGCCCCTACCTCGTCACAAATTTCTTTGAATTTATCCCAGTGAAGTGTCCTTGGATAGGCGGACGCACCGGTCATAATCAGCTTAGGCTTTTTCTCTCTCGCCAGTTTTAGCAGTTCATCATAATTTATCTGCTCAGTTTTAGGATCTACGGTGTACTGAAAAGTTTCCCAAAAAGTGCCAGTAAAGCTCACTTTATAACCGTGTGAGAGGTGTCCGCCATGCGAAAGAGAAAGTCCGAAAAACAAATCTCCCGGTTCGAGTAGAGCCGAGTATATTGCCATGTTAGCCGGGACTCCGGAGAGAGGTTGGACATTTACGTGTTCTGCGCCAAATAGTTTCTTGGCTCTTTCGATAGCGAGATTCTCTACAACATCCATCCATGTGCAACCACCGTAGTATCGCTTGCCTGGATAGCCTTCCGCGTATTTGTTTGTCATTACCGAACCCATAGCCTCGAGCACAGCAATTGACACAAAATTCTCGGAAGCTATAAGCTCGAGATTATCGTGTTCCCTGGTGGCTTCCCCAATTATGGCTTTGTAGACTTCAGGGTCCGTTTTAAATAGTTTATCCATGTTTTAATACCCCTCTTTTTAAAATTTCAGGTTCTGCCACTATTATATTTTGATAATTTTCCTTGTCAAGTCTAAAAACCCCTCCTTACCAAAAATTAATCTCACACAGAGACACAGAGGACACGGAGTCACTCCACTCTCAACCGTCTAATTTATTTTGTTTTTTAACTCCACCCCAACCAACTAAAAAGTTAAATCTGGAGTCCAAACACTTCTTAACAAACACTCTTGACATTAGCTTATTTTCCGCTACCATAAATATATGAAAAAAATAGGGATCGTAACACCCGGAGGTGACGCTCCGGGGATGAATACGGCGATCGGAACTGTCTTGAGACTTTGTAGAAATGAAACGGGAGAGCTAATTGGTATTAATGACGGATACAGTGGTCTAATAAAAAAAGATTATTTCGATTTTTCCAAGACCCGTTCCGATACAATCATGGGGGTAAGTGGTACCATACTACATTCGGCAAGAATGCCCTCATTTAAGCAGGAGAAAGTTGTAAAAGAAGCAGCAGAGAATCTTTTAAAAGAAAAAATAGAAGGACTTATTGTTATCGGGGGCGACGGTTCTTTTAAAGGGGCAACGTCTCTTAATAAACATTCGGGAGTGCCTGTGGTGGGTATACCCGCCTCGATTGATAACGACATCTATGGGACTGACGAAACAATAGGATTCGATACAGCCTGCAATACTGCTCTTGAGGCGATTAACAAAATTAAAGATACGGCTATATCTTTCGAAAGAATTTTTGTCGTCGAGGTAATGGGGAAGAAAAGAGGTTTTCTTGCACTTGAGGTAGGGATAGTTTCTGGGGCAGATGCAATTCTAATTCCCGAAGTAGAATCACCTATTTCGGAAATAGTTGAAGGACTTAAAAGAGAGAAGTTGAAAGGGCAAAATGATGCGATAATAGTTATGGCGGAAGGTGTAGAGGGGAAGGAAAAAATCCCTTCTTTGATAGAAGAAAAAACCAAGTGCTCTACCAGAAGATCGTCTCTCGGTTATATACAAAGAGGAGGAGCGCCGACAAGAAGAAGCAGAATGCTGGCGGTCGAGTTCGCGAGTCACGCTTACGAATTAATAAAAAACTCTCCCACGAGACCGGTAATGATTGGGCTCCATGGTGAAGAAATCACAGCAATGGACCTCGAACAGTCGGTTGACGGGCATAAAGAAATAGATTTCGAAAGATATAAACTACATAGACTTTTATCAAACATTTACTAGATTAGGTGTTAGGGTTAAGCCTGACTACCTCCTGCGGATGCAGAAAATTGTTTTGTTCCTACCTGAATATAAATTAAATATCAAAAATTAAAAAGTAAAATTACAGAGTAAAATGCAAAAATATTTCTTCCTGTGACTGTAAAGAAAAAATGTTTGTGTTATTGACATAATTTGCTGTTTTTTGATTTTATTTTTTAATTTTAATTTGTCATTTTCCATTTTGATATTTGATTTTTACATTCCGGGGAGCTTTGTTACACCAGATAATAAATTTTTTAGTTTTTCATGTTAAATATCTTGTCTATCTCTTTCTCGACTTCTTCAGCTTCTTTTATCATCCCCCTTTCTTTATAATCTCTCATTAATTTTTCATATAACATCCTGTTTTTAGGGTTCAATTCAATTGCCTCCAAAAGAAAAGATTCGGCAGTTTCTGCAGCATCCTTATTATAGATATTTTGTTTATACCGTTTAAAGAACTCATATTTTTTAAAGGGTAATTCCCAATCAATTGGATTGCTTTCCATAGCTCTTGAGTGAAGGTAAAAAGCAAAAGACAGATACCCAAGCAATCCTGTTTCATAAAACAGCTGTTCATTAGCTGTTGCAAGAGATGTGGAATAAGCAGGAAGGGGCCATAGAGATTCTGATAGAGAAAGATAATACAGAGCTTTTCCGTATTCTTTATTGTTGAATGCTGTTTCCCCCTTTTTTGATAAAAAATAGGCGGATAATGGTATTATATAAACAAAAGATAATAAAACGAATATGAGTTTACCCGGTAAAGAAAAATTAATCTTATATTCTTCAGCCGATTCGTCTGCAGTGAAAAGGAGAACAATTAAAATAAGAAAATTCGCCGGGAGGTATAGAATGTTGTCTAAAAGAGAATGAATAAAAATAACCGTAATTAAAATTCTCTCGAATTTGCCGATTTTTTTAAAATTCGTAAAAAACACAAAGAATAAATACAGATAGGATAAAAATAAAATTATTCCGCCTTCGGCAAAACAGTGCAGGAACTCATTATGTGCGATTCTTGCCTTCCTTAAATATTTTCCTTCAACCGGGAAATTGTACCGAAGAGAAGCCTTTTGGTAACTCCTTAATCCCCAGCCGGATAAAGGTCTATCCAGTCCTGTCTTTATTGCCTGTTTCCAGAGATTCGGACGCTGAAGAGAATATACCTCGACATGTCCAATTACCCTTTTCTTGATGGGGTTAGGAACAAAAAGGACAAGCCCAATTAGAATCGGGGCAATAAATGCGAAAATTTTACGCTCAAAAAGGAAAAGAGGCAAAACGAGAATTAAAACGAGTACGATCCTGGAGCCTGTCAGAACCGAGAACACAAAAAACAATATCATTAAGGAGTATCTTATTGCTTTGTTTCCCAGCTTAAAACTATACAGAAAGCCAAAAACGAGGGGTAATACGAAGAAATTAGCATATTCGTAAGTTCCGCTAACCCTCGCGGAGCCGATCTGAAAAAAACATACAACAAGCTCAATCAGGCAAAAAATAAAAATGCTTAACAGAAGAGCTTTTTTATCCGGTTTAATTAAAAGTAAAGCAATAAAAAAAATCAGATAAGCAAAATACTCTA
>CAYRCN010000002.1:0-19152 GCA_964422805.1 uncultured bacterium
GGCGACAGGTGTAAGCACAGCAATGTGTTCAGCCGAGTCGTACTAATAGACCGAACGGCTTGTCCAAATTTTAAATAAATCTATTATTTGTTCAATTGTCAGAGAACAACAAACAAAAAAACCGGCTTTGCCGGTTTTTTTGTTTGTTTACTCCCCCTTTATTGTCGTTCAGGGATACCACTCCAAAAAACCGCAGTCAGTTTCCCCGGCGTGGAAACTGCTGCTTGTCTCTCGACTTCGCTCCTTTTTACTCCGTAAAAAGTCCGTGCCCGCTCAGTCTCCGAGGCATTTTTTGTGAACGGTACCCCGTCACTTCAAAATACATTTCTTTGTTTCTTTTCTCTTCGTTCCTGTGTGCTCTCTGTGTTTCAAAAATTTGGTGGTGGGCGCAAAATCTTGACTTTTATATTTTCTTAAATATCTTAAACCCAAATGGAGCAAACTTTACTTTTAATAAAACCCGATGCTATAGAGAGAAAACTTCTTGGCAAAATTATTTCTCGTATCGAAGAAACAGCCATTCGAATATTAGACATGAAGATGGTTTTGTTTACAAGGGAAATGACAGAGCAATTTTACGGCGAACACAAAGGAAAAGAGTTTTATAATAAGCTTATCGATTATATGGCAGACAAAAAAGTAGTTGCGTTAAAATTGGAAGGGAAAAACGCAATAAAAAAGTTAAGGAATTTAGTCGGGGCAACGGATCCGAAGGAAGCGAAAGAAAACACAATCCGGTCGGATTATGGGCTTGGGACCCCTCAAAATAGTGTTCATGCTTCGGATTCGATAGAATCCGCGGTAAGGGAAATAGAATTTTTCTTTGGGGACTAAATAGCATCAAAATCTCATTTCCATTAACACCGCAGAATTCAAAAATTAAATATCAAAATGTAAAATTACAAATCAAAGTTCAAAAATGAAAAGAAAACAAATCAAGCAAGGACGTAAGCTGCTTTTAAGTTTGGAGGTAGGGGGAAAGTTTTGCATTTTAATATGTCATTTTGCTTTTTAATTTTTAATATTTAAATCATCCTTAGGCGGGATTAATTGTATTTTCCGGAATTTTTTGTTAAATACCTCATACGGAAATAAGTTCAAAATGTGGCTTGCAATTAGGAGAAACGTTTCTATATTTAATTATATAATAAATCAGGAGACAGATAAAATGAATATAATCGGAGGTATTGCAAAAGGGCATAAGATTTATGCTCCCGATAATATAAGACCCACGAGAGGAAAAGTCAGGGAAGCACTTTTTTCAATGATAGACGTAAGTGGAAAAACTTTTCTGGATCTCTTCGCCGGCTCCGGAGCAGTAGGTGTTGAAGCCTTATCCAGAGGAGCGGCAAAGGTTGTTTTTGTAGAACGGTCAAGGAAAGCGGCAAACTATATAAAAAGAAATTTGGAGAAAACCAAGCTTGAGGGGGAAATTATAAATAAGTCTGTTTCTGCGACATTAGATAAAATCGAGGATACCTTTGATTTTATTTTTATGGATCCTCCATATAAGACAGAATTAATTATGAAAACTTTGAGGAAAATAGAAGTTGTTTTAAAAAACGACTCAACGATAATCGTTGAGCGCCCGTCAGATGAGGAGTTCGAATATAATGGATTTAAAATCTTTAAGAGTAAAGTATATGGAGATACTTCTCTTAGTTTCCTGAAAAGATGAAAACCGCAATATACCCCGGTACATTCGACCCTATAACAAATGGTCATATAGATATAGTTAACCGAGCCCTGAAAATCTTTGACCATCTGACCATAGTTGTAGCACAGCATTATGCAAAAGACTTCCTGTTCTCCGCAGAAGAAAGAAAAGAGCTGTGCGAAATAGCAACAAAAGATATCCCGAACGTTGAAGTCCAAATCTGGGAGGGTCTTTTAGCGGAATATATTAAAGAGCACAATGCAGATGCGATTGTTAGAGGAATGAGAGCTCTTTCTGACTTTGAATACGAATTTCAATGGGGAATGATGAATAGAAAACTTTCCATGGATGTAGAAATAATATATTTATTCCCCGATGAAAAATATATATTTCTCTCTTCAAGTGCAGTAAAAGAGATAGCTCTTCTTGATGGTGATATATCAGAGTTCGTTCCCGATGAAATCGGGAAAAGATTAAAGGAGCGTTTGGCAAAGAGCCATACCCGGGAGCAATTAAAATAAGATCATACAAATTATCAATAGAAGTAAAAGGTGGAAGAGGTGGAGATGGGTTGGTGAGTTTTAGTCATTTACCAAAGCAGCCCAAGGGCGGACCGGACGGAGGAGATGGCGGTAAAGGTGGAGACGTATATTTTCAGGCTTCAGAAGAATATCATTCTCTTAAACATCTACAGAAAGATACTTTTTTAAAAGCGGAAGATGGAGCTCCGGGAGGAAAGAATAAAAGACACGGGAAAAACGGTAAGGAATTAACAATATATGTTCCACCTGGGACTACCATTTGCGAAAAAGACAAAAAAGAGCCCTTGGCCGATTTGATATCGGATGGTAAAAAAACAAAAGTTGCTGAGGGAGGAACTGGAGGAAAGGGCAATATAAATTTCGCAACTTCCACCAACCAGGCTCCGAGAATTGCGACAAAGGGAAAGGAAGGCAATATTAAAACTCTTGAATTGACATTCAGCCCTAAAGCAGATATTGGTGTAATAGGACCTGCTAATTCCGGTAAATCCTCCTTGATAGCCTGTGTTACAGGAAACTCTCCCAGAATAGCTGGCTATCCTTTTACTACAAAAAAACCGAGGTTGTGGACATATGCGCATAATTTCTCAAGATATGTTTTTCTGGATACTCCACCTTTAATTCCAGAAGCAGCTGCAGAGATTAAGATACTCTTACGGAGGGTGCAAACCCTCTTAATTGTCCTTGACAGTACACGGCTTTATGAGATAGCTAAAATAGAGCTAATAATCAAAGAATTTGAAGATTATTTCGAAATAGACCCAGGGAAAAAGATCGCATATGTGTTAACAAAAACAGATAAACCTAAAGCAAACAAAGGTTTTGTTACTTCGCATCCCATTTTCCCCGTTTCTTTTAAAAACGAAGATGGAATAGAAGAATTGAAAAATTTTCTCTTTGGTCCCGTAAATCTGGGTTAAGTCGTAAAGTTGTTGAGTGGTTGAGTTGGTAAAACAAAAACTCTGTGGTCTCTGTGCGGATTAATTTTTGGGTTGGGATACTGACTTTCTGCCTCCTGGCTTCTGTATTCTCTGTTCCTCATTGCGAAAGATGTCTTATCTTACTATAATTCGCATATGATAAAAGAGACAAATCTTCTGAAATTATCCAACATAAAAATGAAATCTTCCAGATTAAGAAAAATAATGAAAGAAAACGAAAATATTATCGGGGAGAAAAAATTCATAGATATATTGATCGAGAAAAAGGAAATAAAAAAGGAAGAGGTCGGAAAAGCTAATATCGATTCCCGCCTTAAAAAGCAAATCTGCATCCTTAAACAAGAAAATGTTAAGATGCTTACAATCTTTGATGAAGAATATCCCGAAAAATTGATCGATTTAGAAGATTCTCCGCCTATCCTGTATTGCAGAGGTAAGGTACTACCGAAAGACTCAAATGCCGTTTCAATAGTCGGAACAAGAAGAGCGACAGAGTACGGGAGAACCGCAGCAAGAACACTCGGCAAGAAACTTTCCGAACTCGGGATTACAGTAGTAAGCGGTATGGCTATAGGTATAGATACTCAAGCTCACATTGGCGCACTCGAGGGAAACGGAAGGACCTTGGCTATAATGGGAACGGGAATAGATTTGATTTATCCTTCTTCAAATAGGAGTCTTGCGCAGAAGATAGTCGAACACGGTGCTTTATTGACGGAACTGCCTCCCCTGTCTCCTCCTTTACCTTACCATTTCCCTGCAAGGAATAGAATAATAAGCAGTTTGTCCAAGGCTGTCATCGCGGTAGAAGCCGCAGAAAGAAGCGGTGTCTTTTCTACTGTAAGGTGGGCCCTTGAATACGGAAGAGATGTATATGCCCTACCCGGAGACATAAACAGAAAGGTTTCTGAGGGGACAAATAAACTTATTAAAGAGGGAGCAATCCCTTTGACAAGCTACAAAGATATTTTGGAAAACACCGAACTCGATATAAAAGAATTAAAAGAAAAGGTTATTAAAAAAATCCCCGAATTGAGCGAACAGGAAGAGTTAGTATATAAGGCTCTTGAGATAAAACCCAAAAGCACGGATGTTTTAGTAAACGAAACAGGACTGAAGCCTAACGTCATTATGACCGTTATGGCATTGCTCGAATTAAAGGGGCTTTCAAGAGAAGTTACAGGGAAAAGATTTATTAGAGAGGAATTATGATTGGAATAATAAATATCGGAAATACAAATTATCACTGCGGAATTTTTGAAAATAATTCCCTGAGAAGAAAAAAAAGCACTGATAAAACCTCTGAAGTGAAGAAATTTTTCTCCAAAGCTGAAAAAATTCTCTGCATATCGGTTGTACCGGCAAAAAAAAATTTGATAGAAGAAATTCTCAATTCGAATATTATTTCGTTCCCCTCAAAACTGATTCAATTGGATTATAAATCGAAGCCAGGAGAAGATAGATTGGCTAATGGGCTCGGGGCAAAGGCAAATATAGGACTGCCTGCTGTTGTCGTAGACTGCGGAAGCACTATTACAATTGACTCGTATAGCGAACCGAGCAAATCAGGTTTTCTGGTGAAATTCGAAGGCGGTGCAATACTTCCCGGTTTGATTCCGTATTTTTCTTCTGTTACAAACGCGGGGAAACTCCTCCCAAAGGTCGAACCTGGGTTTTTGGACAAGTTGGGGAAGAATACCGAAGATTGTATTAAACTGGGTGCATATGGTAGCCTTGTCGGAGGGATAAAGACGATTTTGCAAATATTAGATTATAAAAATAGAAATTTAATATTTACAGGCGGGGACGGTAAAATTTTCTCCGAGTATTTTAAAGCACCGTATGACGCAGAGCTCACTCTTAAAGGAGGATTAATTGCCTACAACGAAAACTCCTGAAGAGACAATGTTCTTGGCTGAAAGCCTTGTTAAGAGCATAAATTCACCGGTATGTATCGCTCTGTTTGGCGAACTAGGCGCGGGGAAAACCGTTTTCGTTAAAGGTCTGGCTAAAGGGCTTGGAATAAAAGATGTTATAAAAAGCCCTACTTTTGTCCTCATGCGCTCGTATTCCGGGCGAATGGAGTTGCATCATATCGATCTTTACAGGATAAAAAAAGAAGAGGAGTTTTTCCCTTTTGAGGAAGCATTAATGGATGAAGGAATTAAAGCAATAGAATGGGCAGAGAGGGCAGAGGAACTTCTTCCCGAAAAAAGAATAGATGTCACATTTAGAATATTATCTGAAAACGCTAGAGAAATTAAGATAAATGATTCTAGGGATTGACTGCAGCAGCAAAGAGGGTGGTCTTGCCACGGATGAAAAGACTTTTTATCCTCTCCAGTGGGTTGAAGATATTACCGCTAAAATAGATGAACTGGGTATAGATAGTAAGGATATTGAAAAAATATTAATTACTGTCGGACCCGGGTCCTTTACCTCCCTGCGTGTAGGTCTTGTTACAGCACAAGGGCTAGCTCTCCCGAGAAGTATACCGATTCTTGGGTATTCTACTTTTCTCTCAATGATTGAAGATGCTCCTGATGGAGAGTTGATTCCCTTAATACCTGCAAGAAGTAAGGTTGTATACGCAGGTCATTATAAGAAAGCAAAAGGTAGCTTGGAAGAAATTTTTAGAGACAAGATTTTTCGAATGGAAGATTTAACCGGTTATCTCGAAACCAATCTAAAAAACGCAAGTCCTATTATATTAGGCAGCGGAGGAGAAAAAAACAGGGAGTTTTTAGAGGAAAAAGGATTCTCCGTTTTCTATAACTCTTCGAATCCTATGGCGTGTAACTTGTTTTCTCTGTATAAAAATAGCTGCCAGTATATTACAAACCCGGTTACTCCTTTATATATTTCCAGTTCAGCCGCAATCAGGAAAAGAACCGAAGTTGAAATTGAAATCAGGGAAATGACAGAAAAAGATATTAAGGACATTTTAGAAATCGAACAAGATGTTTTTCCCGCTCCCTGGCCTTATGAGGTGTTTTATACTCACTTTCTTTCCGATTACTGCATAACAGTAGTTGCTGTACTTTCCGGTAATGTTGTAGGATATTTAGTTGGATGCCAGGAAGACAGTAAATTTCACTTGAGAAATATTGCTGTTTCGCGCATACACTGGAGAAAAGGCTTTGGTATAAAACTTTTGTCTTTTCTTCTTGAGAAACTGAAAGAAAACCCGGGAATTCATTCTTGTTACCTTGAACATCGCATTAGCAACGAAGGAGCCTTTGAACTCTATAAATCTTCAGGGTTCACTTTCGAAGGAATAAGAAAAGATTACTACAAAAAAGGCGAAGACGCGGTGATTATGGGAATTAAATGTTAGAAGCTGTTCTAAAACGGATGTCCGAAGTTTAGATATATTTTTCCTCTGTTTTCAGGATATGTTTCTTCCATTGCCCTTGCGTAATCAAGTCGTATTACTCCTATGGGTGAGTTATATCCAATACCGAAACCAACACCAGTCTTGAAATCATTTAATTCGATATCAGAAGGATCCATCCAGAGAGATCCAAAGTCCATAAAAAGTATTGCATATAACCTGCCGTAAACAGGCATTCGAAGCTCAAAATTAAATAACAATTCATCCAGACCGCTCATTCGGTCCGGTCTAGCATCGGGAAAACCTATCGAAGCTTCCTTATACCCCCTGAGCGAACCATAGCCACCCATCTCCAGACGAACATCCGGGCTGATGTCTTCCGCATTACCCCTCGGGAAAGTAACGACAGCTCTTGATCTCTGAGCGATTATTAGCCGAAGTGGTAACGGATAATAAGAGGCAAAATCAAGATTTAATCTGTCAAAATGATTGTCGCCTCCTAAAACTCCACCCGCGTAATCATATTGTACAAGCAAACGTAATCCTTTACTCGGATTAAGAATATTGTTTCTCTTGTCAAATAAGAATCTCCCCGAAATCTTATTTGTGATACTAATGGTGTCCGATTCTATCGAAGCTCTCCTGTATTCATAGGGGAAAGAAATAACAGAAAAAGGGCCTAATTCTCTTTCGAGTACAAATTCGAAAGAAAAATCAGATTCAATTGCCCTTCTTTTAAGAGATGGGGAAGTTATTAAATTAAAACCGGTTCCTAATAGATAAGGCTCTCTGTATGTTAACCTATAATTTTGCTCCCAGTCTTTGAAAATCAAACCTCCGGCATCTTCATAAAATTCCGGAGTCCCTTTGAATGATAAGTCAACAATTAATCGTTGAAGATTCCCGAATAGATCTAAATCACCCCACCTGAAATCGAATATAGCCATACGGGGGGACTCATACCCAAGACCAACCTGGAAAAATCGAGATTTCTCTTCTTTTAAAATAAAAGTAATATCTACTGAATCGCTGCGGACTTTTTCTTCGTGAACATTCACGTCGGAAAACATCTCTGTTCTGTAAAGGTTCGTTTGCGAAAGATAGACTTTTGAAGGTTGGTACACATCGCCCTTTTTTATCCTGAATTCACGTCTTACAACCTTGCTTCGTACTTCTTTCAATCCTTTAATCTCGACTTTCCTGACATATATTTTATTCCCTTCGTCGATTGTTATTTTAAGGTAAATTCTATTTTTGTCTCCTCCTCCGTTTAGAAAACTTCTCTCTATAGTTATGGACGCGTCGGCAAAACCTTTTTCAGCGTAATTGTTTGATAAAATATACTTACCTGCATCTATAGCAGCTTCGTCGTAATAGCTCCCTTCCTCTACTGATAATTTCGCTTTTATATAATCCTTTGTAAGTATTTTATTCCCTGTAATTTCAACGCTGTCCACTTTACTCCTAACACCTTCAAAAATATGGTAGGTTATCACAAAACCGTTTTTATCTTCAAGGAATTCTCCTTCTCTTTTTATAACCCTCATATCAAAAAAACCTCTGCTCCTGTAATAACTAACGATTCTGTTCGTAGATTCTCTTAAGAATTGCTCTATATACTGGTCGCCCTCTTTTACCGGAAGAACCGCCCTTAATTTCTTATCGCTGATGAAATGGTTGCCTTCGAAATTAATTTTCAATACTTTACTTTCTCCGTTTTGCCGGAGCTGGCTCGCACAACCATAAAGGAAGAAAAGAAGCATTAGAGTAAAAGCAGTGGTTTTCATAATAGATGACTTTCTTCGTAAAGTTGTTCGGTATTTGTTTTTAAATTTTTTAATTAAACGCATTGAAAAAACCCTCAATATAAGCAATGTTTCATTTGAATTAATTGAAAGATAAAATCTAAAGAAATTAAATACAGTTTACTTTTTCTCGCTCACAAGCAACTCATTTAACTCTTCCGGATTAGGAGAAATACGAGAGGCGTCTTTATGAGTTATAAACTCTTCTCCAACTAGTTCGACGAGCGACTTATTTAGTGTTTTCATTCCTTCTTTTGTTCTTGTCTGCATAATTGAATATAACTGGTGGGTTTTTCCTTCTCTGACCAATTTCCTAACCGCTGCGATCGAAACAAGTGTTTCGGTGACCGCAATTAGTCCGCCATTTTTTCTGTTTTTAATCAAGTCTTGCGAAACGATTCCAAGCAAGTTAGCTGATAATTGAAGCCTAACCTGCCGTCTCTGGTGTGGAGGGAAAATGTTTATGATTCTGTCAATCGTCTGAATAGCGCTTCTTGTATGTAAAGTTGAAAGAACCAAGTGTCCGGTTTCTGCTGCTGTTATAGTTATCTGTATAGACTCTCTATCTCTCATTTCTCCTACGACAATGACGTCTGGGTCCTGACGAAGAGCAAATTTTACCGCAGCAGCAAAGGAATGAGTATCATAACCGACAGCTCTTTGGTCTATAACGGCTTTCTTGTCTTCATATATGAATTCGATCGGGTCTTCCACAGTTATTATATGAGATGTTTTTCTCGAATTTATGTAGTTCACGAGGGAAGCTATTGTGGTTGACTTTCCGCATCCGGAAGGGCCCGTAATAAGCAGTAACCCTCTGGGTTTCATAGCAAACTCTTCCAAAACTTTCGGCAGTTTTAGGCTGGTCAAGTCCGGGATTTCAGCGGGTATCAATCGAAAAACTATTCCGACCGATCGTCTTTGCATGAATACATTTACTCTAAATCGAGAAAGTCCGGGAACATTAACCGCAAGATCCATCTCTTTCTGATTTTCAAATTGTTCTAATTGTTTGCGAGACATAACGCTGCTTACTACGCCCTTAATGTCCTCTTCGCTAACCTTTTCATGTTTTTCCAATCTAACCAATTCCCGATCTTTCCTTATAATTGGGACTTCATCAACCTTAAGAATGAGGTCAGAGACGCGATCTTTTTTCATTTTACTAAGAAGGTCTCCAATATTCAAGGACATTTTATCCTCTCGCTAAGGAAGCCTCAAACATTTTTGGATTGGAGGCTTTAGAAAGAGCTTCTTCATATTCAACCTGTCCCCTTAGGTAAAGTTCTTTTAAAAAATCGTCCAGCAATTTCATCCCAAATTGTCCGCCTGACTGTATTATATTATAAATTTGTTCTATTTTTCCTTCTCTAATGGCGTTAGATACGCCCTTGGTCCCAATAAGTATCTCAAAAGCAGCAATTCTTCCTTCTTGATCAGATCTCCTGAGCAAGGTTTGAGAAATTACAGCTCGGATTGTCGAGGCAAATTGGACGCGAATTTGATGTTGATGTTCAGGTTCAAAAACGTCCACTATTCTATCGACGGTCTGAGGTGCGTCAGGAGTATGAAGAGTAGCAAAAACGAGAGACCCCATTTCTGCTGCGTTCAAGGCTCTCTCTATTGTTTCTCTATCACGCATTTCCCCTACCATTATAACATCCGGGGTCTGCCGCATAACTCTTTTTAAGGCTTCTTCAAAGGAAGTCGTATCCACTCCTATAGCTCTTTGTTCTATTACACTCTTTTTGTCTTCAAAAACATATTCAATAGGATCTTCGATAGTAATGATGTGTTTCTTTTCTGTAAGATTTATTTCTTCTATCATAGCAGAGAGAGTGGTGGATTTACCGGAACCCGTTGGCCCCGTTATCAGTACAAAACCATGAGAAGAGAGAGCAATTTTCTTTAATATCTCAGGTAACTTCCATTCTTCTATTGTTTTAACTTTTATGGGGATAACTCTTACGGCGATACCCATCTTTCCTCTTTGAAGAAAAACATTCAATCTGAATCTGGCAGAACCTTTAAGCTCATACGAAATATCAAGCTCCCATTCTTTCTTAAAGCGTTCTTTTTGTTCCTCGTTCATAATTTCGAAGACCAAATCCTGAATGTCTTCTGAAGAAAAGGGCTGGAATCCCTTTAATCTTTTTAAGCCACCCTGTACCCTTACTATAGGCGGTTCTTCTGCTTTTATATGAAGATCAGAACCCTCAAGTTTTAAAACTTCGTTTAAGTATTCTTCTATTTTATTGCTCATTTTTCTTTTTGCCTAACCTACACCCGAAAGGATTCGAACCTTCAACCTTCCCGGCCGGAGCGGGACGCTCTGTCCATTGAGCTACGGGTGTTAATCTTTAGTGAAAACCTTGTTTTCGACTTCTCTTTTCAAGACCTTAGAAGGCTTAAAGGTAGGCATCCATCTACCCGGGATTTTTACTTCTTGATTGGTTCTCGGGTTTCTGCCTATTCTGCCTTTACGAAATTTGTTTCCAAAAACGCCAAAACCTCTGAATTCGATCCGGTTATTCGAACAATAGACTTCTTTGACCTCTTCAAGAAAAGCTTCGACCACAGACCTAACTTCTTTTACCGGAATACCCGTACCTTTAGAAATGTTTGCAATAATATCTGACCGAGTTTTTGTCATAAAATAACCTCCTTACTATTTTGCTAATACGTTTAATTACACTTACTTATATTATTTTATACTAATTATATAAACAAAATTGGCGATAATGTCAAGGGCTTTTTAATATACTGCAATGAAGCAGATATATAGCGCAATCCGCTGCCCGCAATCCGCTTTCCGCACAAAACATTTTAAAAGAAAAAAAAGGTGGTGGGTATAAAGCGGTTAGCAGTGAGCGGTAAGCCGAGAGCGACTTTTGACGCATGATACTAAATAGAGCTTTCAGTTCTTAGCGCTGAGCCACTTGACACACGTACAAAGTCATATTAATATCTACTTATGATTAAAGACGAGAATTGGAATCTTCTTCTAAAAACCGACCCAAATCAGGGAGAAATAATCCGAGGAAAACTTGAGAGCTCCGGAATAGAAGTTAAACTTGACCAGGAAGCTATAGGGAAAATATACGGACTTACCTTTGACGGTCTTGGTGAAGTTAAAGTATATGTTCCTAAAGACAAAATAGAGGAAGCAAAAAAAATACTGAAAGAATAGACTTCACAGGTGTTGTCTTAAACCCTTTTAAGTTCCATAACTGCGTTCTCCGGAGGTATGGGATTAATTGAAATTCCCGTCCCTTTCTCAAACCCCGCTGTAATAGTTAATTTAGGCATTATTTGAATATTCCAATGCCCCTTTTCCAAGGTAGGTGTATTGAAGAAATAATTAAAAGGAATATCCCCAAGCAGCTTTTTAAACCTGTCAAAGACTTCTTTTATTACATCCGAAAGCACTAATAACTGTTCGTCCTCTACTTCTTCAAAAAAAGGCTGATGGATTCTGGGTAAAATCAAAAGTTGATACGGATATTCCGATGCATAAGGCGCAAAAACAATAAAGCCACTGCTTTCTAACAATACTCTATTGCCTTCAAATGCTTTCTCTATAAGGCGGCAATAAATGCAGCTTTTTGCTTTTTTTATCATTTTTGTTTCTTCCTCTATAAAAGGTGGGACTAGGGGAAGAGCGAGGATTTGGGAATGAGAATGCGAAAGAGAGGCTCCGGCAGCCTTGCCGTGATTTTTAAATATAAAAACGGATTTTATATTTTTCTTCTCTTTTAAAATTTTGTACCTTTTTCTATACATCTTCAAAACAAGTAATAGCTCGTCTTTATTCATACTATATATATCTTTTTCGTGTGAAGGCGTTTCCGCTATAACTTCATGAAATCCGTATCCTTCAACAATGTCCGGAAATTTATTTTTTAAAACTCCTATATTAGTCTTTTCATTAAGAGCCGGATATTTGTTTGGGAAAATCCTTACAAGCCAGCCTGGTTCGTCCTCTTTCCCCTTTTTCCTGAACGAATCAACTTCAGGAGGAGTCATGCTTTCATTCCCTTCGCAAAAAGGGCAATTGTTTCTATTATCTTTTTCTTCTTCTGCTGATTTCTCATAGGAGAAAGCATTAGGTCTTTTACTTCTGGTGGGAACAGTCAAGACCCACTTGTTGTGTAACGGATCTTTTCTGAATTCAGACATATAAAAGAATTCTATACAATTAGTTGCATTAACGCAACCCTTTTTCTGCAGCGGAACACACAAATTTTTGACTAATGACTAGTGACTTATGACTGATGACTGTTAAGAAAAGGGGATTGACTATTAATTCAAAACGCATAATTTTTTAATATGAAAAGGATCAAGATATCCTCTGAAACTATAGGTGAAGTTTTTGCTACTTTAACGGACGAAAATCCTAAAACCGCTAAAGTGTTTTACTCCTCTTTGCCTATAGAGGGGAAAGCAACTCTATGGGGAGAAGAAATATACTTCAGAGTGCCTGTTCCGGTACCAAAAGAAAAGGGCAGGATTAAGGTAGAAAAAGGTGAAATAGCCCTATGGGTTGAAAGTCCCTCCTTTTGCATCTTTTTTGGGAAAACACCTGCAAGCACAGAAAAAGAAATACGTGCTTTCAGCGATGTAAATGTAATAGGAAAAATAGAAGGAGATGAGGGAGTTTTTAAGAACATAAAACAGGGTGAAGTAATCAGATTAAAAAAGGTAAGTCAGCTTTTAAAAAAGTAATATTTCGTGAGTTCTGCGTTAAACTTGGGATTTGGGATTTCGAAGAAAAAAATTCGTACTATTTGCGTTATTTATTGTTTATCTTTGTGCTCTTTGTGTCTTTGTGAGAGATATCTTTTTAAACGTATAGTCTCGGGAGTCTTTTCCCCATCCTGGATACGATCTCGTAGGGTATTGTTCCTATTGTTTTAGCAATCTCCCATGCGTTTATTTCTTGATTCATGACAATTACTTCATCGCCGATTTTAACCTCCTGAATCTGAGTTACGTCTATCATTGTGGTGTCCATTGTGACATTACCTATTACAGGGGCTTTTTTACCGTGTACCATCATCCAACCTTTATTAGATAGAGATCTGTCATAGCCATCGGCGTAACCAAGGGGTACGGTAGCTACCGTTGTCGGCTCTTTAGCGGTGAAAGTCCTAGAGTAGCTTACAGAGTGCCCTGGTGGTATGGTTTTTATAAAGGAAATTTTGCTCTTTACGGTCATTACAGGTTTGTACTCAGAAGGGTTAATATTCTCAACAGGTGAGATTCCGTATAACAAAAGACCTAGCCTTACCATATCGAACATAGAATTTTCGTATAAAAGAAAAGCTGCCGAATTAGCCATACTTTTTATAGGTATTTCTATTCCCAGAGAGGAAGAAACTTTCATTAGTTCGTTAAATTTCTCAATCTGTTTTTGCGTGAAGTCTTTGTCTGAATCGGCGACAGGGAAATGAGACATTACTCCCTTTAGATCAATAAAATCCATATTATTTATAAGTTTTATAAAGTATATAAATTCATCTGCGGAAACTCCGTATCTTCCCATTCCGGTATCTACCATTACGAATATTGGAACTTTTTTATTCTGTCTTTTTCCTTCCCTTTCCAGGCTTTCAAGGAAGTCGCGGGAGCAGACGGTAGGGATAAGATTGAAGAGTACAATCTCTTCGGATCTTTCTTTCAATTCTTGAGCGAGGATTATAATTGGAGCTTGTATGCCGGCATTTCTTAGCTCAATCCCTTCTTCGGCTATGCCGACGCCCAGGAAATCGATACCCATTGCTGTTGCTCTGGAGGAAACGGCAACAGCTCCGTGTCCGTAAGCGTCTGCTTTTACAACTGCGAGAAGTTTTTTGTTTGAGAGCTTTTCTTTCACTCTTTTAATATTTTCTTCCAGATTGTTTAGATTTATTTCAACTCGTGAAGGTCTCATAATGGAAATTATAATAATATCTTTACCTTTTTCAACCCTTCATCTTGACAGAGCACTTATTTTTTATATATATTTAGAAAAATTTTAGAAATAAGGAGATCCAATTAAAAAGCTTCTTGTCTTTTATGTCTTAATTTTATTATGTATAGCATGCTGTACAGCCAGAGAGTATAAGCTGAGCGGGGATATTTTTGTTAAGACCGGAGAATACGAAAAAGCTGTTACACAGTACCAAAAATGGGCTAAAAAGGAAAAAAATAATCCGCAGGCGTATGTTTCCCTCTCTGTTCCTTATTATAAGGAAAATAATTACAGAAAATCGTCAGAATATCTGAAAAAAGCTTTCGAAATAGATAAAGATTCGGCTGAAAAAGCTGTCCTTTTTTACGAAAACCTTTTGGAAGTAGAAAATTACAGTTGGGATATTTTCTATAACGGAGCAAAAGAATTTCTTGATGAGAAGCAATTAGAAATAGCAGAGGGACTTGTAAAAGAAGCAGAAGAAGTTGGTGAGAGTAAGAAAAAAGCCATGTCTTATGTTCTTCATGGTAGAATATATATGACGAAAGGGGAAGATGAAAAAGCTGTTGAGTATCTTAACAAGGCGCTTGATATTGATGCGGATAATGTTGAGGGAAATTTTAGATTGGGAGAGATATATGCCAATCAAAACGAATTTGATAAGGCTATTTCTTATCTAAAAAAAGCAATTTCAATCGACCCTGAAAATTTTTTAGGACACAAACTTTTGGGGCAGAATTATCTAAATGCAGAAGAATATGATATGGCTGTTGAAGTCCTTGAGAAGGCGTCCTCTATTAGTGGGGAGGATCCGCTTGTTCTTTATAATCTTTCTTACGCATATTTGAAGAAAGAAGATTATACGCGGGCGTCGAACATCGCAGAGAAGATTCTTATTTTACCTGAGATAAAATCGGATGCTAAAGCTGAAGCTTATATTCTTATCGGAATCTCCAATATTCACAAAGAGAGTTATGACGAAGCTATTGAAGCATTAAATAAAGCTCTTGAAGCTGATTCAAGCAATTGTGATTCATATCAACTTCTTGCGCATGCTTATAATAAAGCAGGCAAAGTAAGTCTATCTAAAGAGTTTTCGAAAAAATGGGAGAACTGTGTAGAAAAATAGTTAACGAAGCTCTTAGCTTTTGGCTTTTAGCTGTTCGCTAAAAAAAACTAATAATCTTTGTGCTATTTGTGTGAATCTGTGTTTCGGGTTTCGAGATTCGGGTTTCGAGAATAAAACAAACAAAACAAATCCTGTCAATCTGTGTTTATCTGCGTCCTTTCGTTCAAAGTTCCAGTATTAGCTCCTCAATTGGGCGTTTAGGAACGTGCATGACATCGTTCTCGTCCCGCCAGTACTTAATATCCCCGTTGCAGGCAGTTTCAATAACTGCTTTCTCGTTCGGTTTGCCAAGCGCGACAGCGAGAAGGATTTCATAGCGGGCAGGGATATTAAGGCTTTCATGCAGAGCTTTCCTTTTTAGAGCTCCTACGATACACCCTCCCAGCCCTTTATCCGTTGCGCCAAGCAGTATATTCTGCGCAGCAATCCCGTGGTCACAGCCGAATGATTTTGTGATTTCTGTGTCTCCTAGAATTAATATATATGCCGATGGCCGTTCATTCAGAGCGGGGCCATCCCAATTACGCAGATATCCGGCCCATTTTATGTGAGGAAATATCTTATCGTTTTTCTCCTTATCGCAGGAAAGCACATATTTTAAAGGTTGAAGATTCGCAGCCGAAGCGGATAGACGTGCAAGTTCCACTAATTCTATCAGTGTTTTTTTTGTTATTTTGAAATTTTTTTTGAATCGACGAATACTGCGGTTCTTTTTTATCAGATCCTTTATCATCCTTTTCCTCCTTGACCTTTGATCTTATCCGGTTTGCTTTTTAACAATATATTAAAAGTTGTTCCCTTTCCCGGCATGCTTTCTACTTTTACTTTTCCATTATGGTTATCTATTATTTTTTTTACGACTGTCATCCCCAAACCGGTACCATGTTTACCGTGTGTAAAAAACGGTTCAAAAATCCTGCATGCGACCTCCCCCGGCATTCCGATGCCGTTATCACGGACAAAGATTTTTATGCCATCTTTAGTTTTTTCGGCGCCCATTTCGATTTTACCCTTTTTTTCTATTGCTTCTCTCGCATTCTTCAAGAGATTCAAAATAACTCTTTTCATCTTAAACGGATCAAGTTCGTAATATAAACCCTCACAAGGTAAGATTTTTATTTCTACTTCTTTTCCGTCAGTTCTTTCACCGAACAAATCAACGACCTCTTTAAAATATTGGTGAAGATTCACCGGTCGGAAGTCCACAGTACTTTTGTCTCTACCAAACTCAAGAATATCCTCTATCATATCAAAAGTAAAATCGGCTGAATTACTAATTGATTTTGCGTACTTTTTAACCTTGTCGTTATCCACCATGTCCTCTAAGATGTTTGCGTATCCCTTGATGGCGGAAAGAGGCGATTTCAAATCATGTATTATTGTAGAACCAAGCCTTCCGAGGACAGCAAGGCGTTCTTCTTGAAGAGCTTTTTCGACGACTTTATCATCAATCTTTCGAAGCCTGTTCGAAATAGTTCGAAAAAGGCTCAGAGCGATTTTTGGATGTTCGGAAAGAAGATTATAAAAATCCTTCATTTCGCTTTTGTAAAGAGCTGTTTCTTCTACCGCTACAACTGAAGCCGAACGGACAGCCCCTTCAAGAGACATTTCGCCAATAATATCACCGGGCTTAAGCTCTGCCAAAACATTCCCCTTTTTTGTAACCAGGGCATGCCCTTCCTTCAAGATATATATTTCTTCGCCGTGTTCGTCTTCTTTAACTATGGTCTGGTCTTTTTGAAAATTCACCTCTTTAAAGATTTTTTCGAGTTCACCAGCCTCTTCCTTTCCTATCCCTTCAAAAACCTTTTTCAAAAAGTCTTTCATATTTCAAAAATAAGCATTGGAAGAGAAAAGTCAACTTTCGTGATGCTTCGCATCGGGTAAATAGTTAAATGGTTAAATAGAAAAAAAGAAAAACATTTGTATTATTTGTTGTTCTTTTTGGGTGATGGAGGGGGTTTTGACTCTAGACTATGGACTAGTGACTCGTGACTCCTTATGATTCCTAAAGCAATCATAAGGTCGTGGGTTGATTTTTAGTGTTTTTTTATTAGAATTACACGGATACAGTTTAATTATTAAAGTTAACCGTTAAGAAGAATAAAGATTAATAAGTCCGAGGAGGGTCTTATGAGTTTCGGTAAAGGTAAAATATGGTTTGACGGTAAATTCGTTGATTGGGATGAAGCAAAAATTCACGTTCTCTCTCATGTTATTCATTATGGTTCCAGCGTCTTCGAGGGAACTCGATGTTATAACACAAAGAAAGGCTCTGCCATTTACCGACATAAGGAACACATTAAACGATTATACGATTCAGCTAAAATATATCGGATGGAAATTCCTTATACGCAGGAAGAATTCGGAGCCGCCATTATCGAAACCATCAGGATTAATAAGTTCAAAGAATGTTACATAAGACCCTTTGTGTTTCGAGGTCTCGGGGCGATGGGGGTGAACCCTCTAAAGAATCCCGTTAATTGTGCTATTGCCGTCTGGGAATGGGGCCCTTACTTAGGCGAAGGAGTTCTCGAGAAGGGAATCTCCGTTCAGGTTTCTTCATGGAACCGTTTTGCTCCGAACACCATGCCCTTTCTTGCGAAAGCAGGAGGAAATTATCTTAATTCCCAGTTGATAAAAATGGAATCTCTGATGAATGGGTTTGACGAAGGTATAGCTCTGGATTCCTATGGATATGTTTCCGAGGGTTCAGGGGAAAATATCTTTGTTGTCAGAAACAACGTTATCTATACTCCGCCTTCGAGCACAGCAATACTTCCGGGTATTACCCGTCACAGTGTGTTTCTTCTTGCAAGGGACCTGGGTTTACGAATTGAAAAACATCTCATTCCGCGAGAATCCTTATATATCGCGGATGAAATATTCTTTTCAGGTACGGCAGCGGAGATAACACCGGTTACCAAAGTCGATAATATAGAAGTCGGAGACGGGAAAAGAGGACCTATCACTAAGAAACTTCAAGATGAATTCTTCGGCATCATAAAAGGCGAAAAAGAAGACCGTCATAACTGGTTAACATTCGTTTACGATTGAAAAATCAAAATCTCACACAGAGATACAAAGACACAGAGAAAAGAATGAACTTTTTATCTTTGGATGAGATTTTTTGTTGTTTTAGTTTAGCGGTAAGCCGAAAGCGGAGAGCTGTCAGCCGATTATCTCCGCTTCCCTGTGATTAAATCAAGGAGGTAAAAATGAAGAAAATTATTTCATCTTTCTTTTTAATTTCTCTTTTCTCTTTTATTTCATGCTGCGAACAAGAAGAATCGGCACAGAAATCTCAAATAGAAATTCCAAACGAAGAGGAATTGATGGCAAAATATGGACCGAAAGATTTAACGGTGGAACAGGTTGATAGTATTCTAAAATCTATTAAATGGGAAACAAATAAAAACTCTACTATTCTGGGGAGTAAAAATGCAAAAAAGGGCGGAACTTTAAGAATAGGGAGCTACCTTTATCCAAACAATTTAAGAGCTTACGGGCCTAATTCCAATTATGTTATAAACCTTTATATTAACCAGATCGTACATGAAACACTTCTGCGGATAGATCCCGTTACTTTAGAATATATGCCAGGACTTGCCGATAAATGGTTTATTGCTGACGATAAAAAAACTTTTTTCTTTCATATTGATGAACGCGCCAAGTGGCAGGATAGCAATCCTGTTACAGCTTTCGATATTGTAGCCACCTGGGATTTTTTGAGCAATGATGGGCTAAAAGACCCATTTACGCAGGACTTAATGAACAAATTTGAACGGCCT
>CAYRCN010000002.1:19252-30614 GCA_964422805.1 uncultured bacterium
TGATGGGCTAAAAGACCCATTTACGCAGGACTTAATGAACAAATTTGAACGGCCTAAAGCTCTTACGGGGAATATTGTGATGATTAAGCCGAAAGAAATCGGATGGCAGGAGTTTTTGAATCTTAGCATTATGGTTCTTATTTTTCCGCAGCATATATTAGAGAATTTAACACATGAAGAGTATTTAAAAAACTTTAATGATAAACTGATGCTTGGTTCAGGCCCTTATAAATTTGAAAAAGCGACCCCAAATCAGGATATTGTTCTAAAAAGAAATCCTGGTTGGTGGGGTTCGAGTCTATCTGTAAATCGCGGATTGTATAATTTCGACAGAATTGAATACATTTTTTATACTGAAGAAACAGTTCTGGATGAGAAATTTAAAAAAGGCGACATTGACGTACTCTATGTTAGAGCCGCGCGGAAATGGGTTAGAGATTTTTTGCCGGAAAAAATACCCGAAATTAAAAAGAATCAAATAATAAAGCAGAGAATTTTTGTGAAAGCACCACAAGGCTTATCCGGGTATCATTTTAATTTAAATAAAAAGCCATTTGATGATATAAGAGTTAGAAAAGCCCTTTATTTGCTGTACAATAGAGAAGAGATGATGGATAAACTCTTCTTCAATGAATATAAATTCCAGGATTCGCACTTCCCTAATTCTCCTTATGAAAATAAAAACAATCCTAAAATCAGGTTTAATCCCACGGAAGCAATTAAATTGCTTGAAGAAGCAGGCTATTCACAGAAAAGCCTCAACGATGATGGGTATATCGAAAAAGATGGTAAGGTTTTTGAGTTTGATTTGAACTTTATGTCAGGTGGAGATACAAGAATAGAAACTTTATATCAGGAAGAACTTAAAAAGGTTGGAATAAAAGTTAATCTAAAAAAAGTAACATGGGCACAACATACCAAAGAGCTTGATGAAAAAACCTTTATGGTTGCTGGTGTCAGTTACACTTCAGGTCCTTTTCCTCCTCCGGAAGAACATTATCATTCGAAATTCGCGGACAAAAAGAACACAAATAACATCTGGGGTTTTAAAAACGAGAGAGTGGACCAGATATGTGAAGAATACAATAGGGAATACGATTTGAAAAAGAGAATAAAACTCATTCAAGAGCTCGATTCTATAGTAACAAACGATTATATCTCAATATTAAACTGGTATAGCGATAACGTAAGGATTTTGTACTGGAACAAGTTCGGAATGCCGGAGTTCGTTTTGACAGGTGTTTTTTATGACAGTAGATCCACTGGCAGAGAAATTCAATCGATTATTGCTTTTTGGTGGTATGATGAGGAAGCTGATAAGGAATTACAAAGAGCGATAAAAAACGATCTTACGCTTCCCGCAAAACCCGCCGAGGTCAGGGAGTGGGAGAAACTTAAGTAAGTTTTAGGTCTTCGGTCTTAGGTTTTAGTAAAGAAAGATTTGTGTTATTCGTGTGATTTGTTGTTTCTCTTTGTTTTTTGGTCTGGGGATAAACAAAATAAATATGATTTGTTGTTTTCTCTGTGGTCTTTGTGAGCTTTGTGGTTCAAATTGTCCGTCGTGGGTTGACGTTTCATTCAAAAAACATAATATAGCGTAATGAAAGAATTGAATGCTCAATTATTATTGGGAAGAAAGAGTTTTGTTTTGTTTGTTTCAATTTTTCTTATAGTTTTTATTCCATTCTGCGATAAGAAATCTTCTTCAACCGTCACTGAAACTATCATTACGGAAGCGGAACTGATGAAAAAATACGGATTAGAAGATTTAACTAATACGGAGATTGATAGTATTATAAAATCTGTTAAATGGACTACAAATACTAAAGATATTATTCTCGGAGATAAATACGCAAAAAAAGGCGGTACGTTAAACCTCGGATGTTTTGGATATCCGGCAACTTTAAGAAGCTACGGCCAAAGTGCACCCTATCTTCTAAATGCAACATTACGTTCCCTGGTATACGAATCTCTTCTCAAATTAGATCCTGTAACTCTAGAATACCTGCCTTCCCTTGCTGATAAGTGGTGCATAACTCCTGATAAAAAAACGTATTTTTACCATATAGATACGTCGGCAAAATGGCAGGATGGTAAACCCGTTACGGCTTTTGATGTCGTTGCGACCTGGGACCTAATCGTTCATGATGATTTAAAAGAGCCTGTATGGCAGGGAATGTTTTTAAAGTTTAAACGCCCAGTAGCTCTCACTAAAAGCATTGTGATGATAGAACCAAAAGAGCCTTCCTGGAGAGCTTTTTTTAATATCAGCACCGAGGAGCTTTTTGTAATGCCTGAACACATAATCGGAAGAATCAAACCAACTGATTATATGGCGGATTACAATAATAAGATGATGATTGGTTCAGGCCCATATATTTTTGAAAAATCTAATCAGAATGAATTTATAATTTTGAAAAGAAATTCTTCCTGGTGGGCATCTGGTAAACCTTTAAACAAAAGTCTCTTTAATTTCGACCGCGTCCGTTTTCTTTTTTACACCGAGGAAACGGTCATGGGAGAAAAATTTAAAAAGGGGGATGTGGATATTATACTTGTAGAAAGACCTCTTCTTAAAGAATGGGAAGAAGAATATACTCCGGAAGAAATGAGTGAAATAAGATACAATCATATAATAAAGCAGCGGGTATATGTAAATATGCCTTACATCAACGGCTTTTTTTTTAATATGAGAGAAGAGCCTTTTAACGATATAAGAGTGAGAAAAGCCTTGTTTTTACTTTTTAACAGAAAGCTTATGCTCGAAAAATTTTACTACAATGAATTTAAAATTATGGATTCGTATTTTGCAGGACTTCTTTATGAAAACAAAAACAACCCAAAAATAAGGTACAATCAGCAAGAGGCAATAAAATTGTTAGAGGAAGCCGGTTTTTCTCAAAAAAATTTAAACAAAGACGGTTATATCGTTAAAGACGGAAAAGTCTTTGAAATCAACCTCAACGTTTACCGAACCGATGATACAAGAGTAGAAACTTTACTTCAGGAAGATTTAAAAAAAGTCGGAATTAAACTCAATTTAAAAAGAGCCACATTGGCTACGGCTTTAAAAGATCTCGACGATTTTAATTTTAAGATGATAGGTCTTCGATTTACAATCGAAATATTTCCAAATCCTGAACTTTTGTACCACTCAAAATTTGCTGATAAGAAAGGTTCGTTTAATTTATGGGGACTTAAGAACGAAAAAGTCGATGGGTTACTGAATTTATATTACTATGAATATGACATGCGGGAAAGAATAAATACTCTCCGGAAGCTGGATTCTATACTTACACGTAAATATATGACAGCTCTTCTCTGGTATGAAGATAATATGAAAATATTGTACTGGAACAAGTTCGGAATGCCGGAGTTCGGTTTCTCACAGACTGATTATAACGGACTGATAAATTACGAACCGTACTGGCCAGCAATTACTTTCTGGTGGATCGACAACGAACTTGAAGAGAAATTAATAAAAGCAAAAAACAAGGAAATCATGTTCCCGGGAAGATCTTCTGAACTTAAGACATGGGAAAAGTTGAAAGAGAGATATAAAGAGTGATCAACTATTTTATTCGCCGGATTTTAATGATAATACCGACTTTTCTGGGGGTTACCTTTATTGTTTTCACAATCACCCGTTTTGCTCCAGGCGGACCGGTCGAGATGGCGATTCTAAGGTATAGACAGATGCAGATGGAAGGAGGTGGTGGGGCGATGGGAGCTCACGGTACGGCAATATCCGAAGAAATGGTCGAAAAACTGAAGAAAATTTACGGGTTCGATAAACCTTTCTATATTTCTTATTTAATCTGGCTCGGCAACGTCGTCAGGTTCGATTTAGGAGAATCGTACACGTATTCAAAACCGGTCTGGGATGTAATAAAAGCCCGCTTTCCAATTTCGCTTCGGTTCGGAGTGGCAGGCTTTTTGCTGGCATATCTTGTTTGTATACCCCTAGGAGTTTTTAAAGCTATCAAACATGGTTCTGCTTTTGACTTTACGAGTTCTGCTTTGGTCTTTATAGGCTATGCCATTCCGGGGTGGGTTGCGGGGATTGTCCTTCTCGTCCTTTTAGGGGGCGGTTCATTTTTGGATATATTTCCTCTGGGAGGAATTCATTCTATGGATTACGAAACCCTTTCTTTATTTGGTAAATTCTGGGATAATATATATCATATGATTTTACCTGTATTTTGTTATACTCTCGGTTCTTTTGCTTCCCTTACAATTTTAATGAAAAATTCACTTATTGAAAACCTCGGCAAAGATTACGTCAGGACCGCTTTCGCTAAAGGTTTATCCGAAAAAACGGTTATTTTTAAACACACTCTGCGTAATTCCCTGATACCCATAGCTACAGGACTCGGAGGAGTATTTTCCATTGTTATATCCGGGGCTTTATTGATAGAAAAAGTTTTCAATATCCATGGTTTCGGACTTTTAGGTTACAATTCTATTCTCGACCGAGATTACCCCGTTATGCTGGGAATTCTTGTCTTTTCTTCCATCCTCTATATGCTCGGAAATATATTTTCGGATTTTCTTTACTGTGTAATCGACCCACGTATAAGGCTTGACTGAGGTTATATATATAATGCGAAAAGCTTTTCTTTCTCCTTTATTTATCAAAAGGATAAAAAAATTCAAGAGTTTTAAAAGGGGATATTATTCGCTTTTGATTATCGGGATAGCATATTTGCTATCTTTCTTTGCGGAGTTTGTCATAAACGACAAAGCCCTACTCGTCAAATTTGACGGGAAGAAATTTATTACCCTTTACAGCGACGTTTCTTTAAAAAAATATATTTTTGCAAAAGCGATTGAAACAAAAGAAGATTATTTCAAGTATAAGAATATTCCCGCCACAGATACACTGAATCTGAGTGATGAAAAATTCATTTCCCTAAAAGCGGAATATGAAAGATACGATAGAATAAAAAAACACTTTGACAATCATCGTATTTTAAGGGAAGTTTTCGAGGAACAAAAACACGGGGATTGGGTAATCCTGCCCCCCTACCCCTATGGACCAAACGAAAATCTACTTGATGAATTGGGAGATAGAAATCCTCCAACTGGACCTGACAGAAAAAACTTTCTTGGGACGGACGATAGAGGAAGAGACGTTTTCGCTCGCCTGGTATATGGTTTTCGTATTTATCTGACCTTTTCTTTGTTGTTGACTCTGACAAGTTATATAATAGGAATCTTCTTCGGAGCCATTCTCGGTTATTACGGCGGGAAAGTGGATTTTTTAGGCTTGCGCTTTATAGAAATATGGGCTTCAATACCTTTCCTTTTTACGGTGATGGTTATCTCTTCAATAATGATTCCCAGTTTTACGATTTTAATTGTAATTCTTTCGCTGTTTTACTGGATTTCCATGGCAAGATATATAAGAGCGGAGTTCCTGCGCGAGAAATCCAACGATTACGTTCAGGCAGCTATGGCTGTTGGAGTAAGTGACAGAAAAATAATACTATCTCATATTCTGCCAAATTCCTTGACTCCGGTAATTTCTTTTCTTCCATTTACTATTATTGCCGGGATAGCCGTACTTGCGTCCCTTGATTTTTTGGGATTTGGTTTGCCCGAACCGACACCGAGCTGGGGACAGCTTCTTTCGCAGGGGATTTCCAACTTAAGTTCCTGGTGGCTTACTTTTTCCCCCATGGCTGCCATGTTTTTGACTCTCATGCTAATCGCTTTTATAGGGGAAGCGGTTAGAGAAGCTCTCGACCCGAAGGTTTACTCAAGGATGAGATAGTGAGGATATGAGCAAGAAAAAACGAAATGAGTTATTAAAAATTGAAAATCTGGAGACTCACTTTATGATTGAGGACCAAAAGGCAAGAGCGGTCGACGGACTGGATTTTGACGTTTTTGAAGGTGAATTTTTCGGAATTGTGGGAGAATCCGGTTCCGGTAAATCCGTTACTGCCTTGTCTATTTTACGCCTCATTCCGGACCCTCCCGGTAAAATATCACACGGGAAAATATTTTTTAGAGAAAGAGATTTGCTAGGGCTTTCGTGGGAAGAGATGAGAAAAATACGAGGTAATGAAATATCTATGGTTTTTCAGGAACCTATGACGTCCTTAAACCCGGTCTTTACCGTTGGGGTTCAGATAATGGAACCTTTGATAATACACAGAAATATGAATAAGAAAAACGCAAGAGAGGAAGCTATAAAGATGCTTGAAAAAGTAGGTATCCCTTCTCCTGAACTGAGGATAGATGATTATCCCCACCAGTTTTCGGGAGGAATGAGGCAGAGAGCAATGATAGCAATTGCTCTTTGTTGCGATCCCAGTCTTTTAATAGCCGATGAACCAACAACTGCTCTCGACGTAACCGTACAGGCTCAAATTCTTGAGCTCATGACGGAAATAAAAAACAAAAGAAAAGAATCTGCGATTATTCTAATTACTCATGATTTAGCCGTTATAGCAGAAACATGCGATAGAGTTATGGTTATGTACTGCGGTAAAATACAGGAAGTTGCAAGCACAGTTAATTTGTTCGAAAATCCTCTTCACCCATATACAAAAGGCTTGATGGCTTCTATTCCGTCTTTAACGGAAAAGAAAAAAAGATTAACTGCTATTCCGGGAAATGTTCCCGGTATCTTAAATTTTCCTCCGGGCTGTCCCTTTCATCCGCGCTGCAGTTACAGAATGCCTGTTTGTGAAAAGGTCGTTCCCGAATTACTCGAAGTTGACAAAAAACACCTTGTGCGATGCCATCTTTATAACGGGGAAGGCAGGAATCAATGACAGAATTTAAAAAGAGTGGATTAAATTTACTGGAAGGCAAGGGAAAACTTATCCGGGTAAAAGGTAAAGAGAAGAAAAATCTTCTCGAAATCAAAGATTTAAGGACATATTTCCCGGTTTTAGGCGGTGTCTTCAGGAAAGTTATAGGATACGTTAAAGCGGTCGACGGCGTAAACTTTTCTATAAATAAAGGAGAAGTTTTCGGCCTTGTCGGTGAAACCGGATGCGGTAAGTCTACAATAGGGAAAACTCTCGTCAGGATTCTCAATCCCACTTCGGGAAACATATTCTATTATGATAATGCAGAACTAAAAAGCGGCAAAGGACAGAGCGTAAAGATAGATGTTTCAAAATTGAACAGAAAAGAACTCATGCCCTACCGCTCCAAAATTCAAATGATATTTCAGGATCCTTATTCCTCGCTCAACCCTAGATTCACCGTAGGAGATATAATAGAGGAACCCTTAACCGTCCACCGAGGTAAACACAAAGAGAATAAAAAGGTAGTAAAAGACCTTCTGGAGAAAGTAGGTATGAGTGAAGAACATATTTACAGATATCCTCATGAGTTTTCAGGAGGGCAGCGCCAGAGGATAGGGATTGCGCGTGCTTTATCTACAAATCCGGAACTTATAATTGCCGATGAACCTGTCTCCGCGCTCGACGTTTCGATTCAGGCGCAAGTTATAAATTTAATGCAGGATTTACAGGATGAATTCAAGGTAACTTATATTTTTATCTCTCACGACTTATCGGTTGTAAGGCACATAGCCCACCGAATAGCTGTAATGTATCTTGGATTTATTATGGAAATGGGACCGGCAGAAGAAATATACAAGAATCCTCTTAACCCATATACAAAAGTACTGTTATCTGCGGTACCCAAAGGGAATCCAAGAAAAAAAGCAAAAAAACAACCGCTTAGAGGAGAAGTACCATCTTCTCTCCATAAGCCAAGCGGATGTTGTTTCCATCCCCGCTGTCCTATTGCTAAGGATATATGTAGAAAAGAAGACCCTGTTTTCGAAGAGAAAGAGAAAGGCGTCTTTGTTAAATGCCATTTCCCGGGAGAATATTAGGTCTTAGGTTCTTGGTTTTAGGTTTTAGAAATGAATATAATATCTACGTCCCCTACATGTAAAATACGGAACGACGACTCATTTGAGACGTCTTTATTAATAGAGATAACCGATACCGGAGGCGAAAATGGTAAAAAAACGGCTTTTAATAGTTTTAACTTTTGCTTTTATTGTATCGTGCTCAAAAACAGAAAAAGCTATTGGTACAGAAAAAGAGGTAACAATGGATAAAATTTCTAAAACGGAAGAAGAATGGAAGGGAGAACTTCCCGCAGATGTGTACTATATTATGAGAGAAAAAGGAACAGAAAGACCTTTTACGGGCAAATACTACAAAAATAAAGAAAAAGGAATTTATGTTTGTGCCGCCTGTGGAAACGAACTTTTTAGCTCGGATGCAAAATTTGAATCGGGAACAGGCTGGCCAAGTTTTTATGAAGCGATTGAAAAAGGAAAAATAGAGATAAAACCTGATTCGACAGGAGGAATGATTAGAATGGAAGTTCTTTGTGCTAGATGCGGAGGACATCTTGGACATGTTTTTGACGACGGCCCGCCGCCGACGGGAAAAAGATTCTGCATAAATTCAAAAGCTCTGGATTTTAAGAAGGAATAAAAAAAGCAGGGTTTTAACCCTGCTTTTTTATAAAACTATAATATAATTTCTATTTAATCATAGTGATTTTTGTGCTTGCAGTACTTTTCTCATTCGATTTTAAAACACAAACGTATACCCCGCTCGCAACAGGATTTCCGGAGGCATTTTTCCCATCCCAAGCAGTGGAGTTTTTGCCTGCAGGAACTTCTCCGCTTATAAGGTTGATAACGTGATTCCCGAGAACATCATACACATCCAGGGATATATTTTGCTGTGATGAGAGTATATATTCGATAGATGTCCTGCTGCTAAATACGGACGGAGTAGCTTCCAAAAGGGATGTTTCATTCTCACCTGGTGAGTTTTCTTCGATACCGCTCTCTGGCCACTGACTTATATCAAACCATGCGCCCTTAGTAGGATAATCTACATATAAGATTCCGTAACTGTTTGCTGCTATACGTTCAATTGCGGGTTTAATCCGGGGGTCTACTAGATGATTGGTAAAATGTACCGTGTCACTCCAATCCCCGGCAGGATAGCCCCTTTGTCTAAAAACGCCAAAATTGGAACAGGTTATAACAGCTCCAAAGCCGGCTCCTCTCCTTGCTGTAATGGCGCTTGCGCCCCATGTTGCGCCACTCGGCCCAAACAACGTTCCTTCATACTCCCAGTTACCTCCCCCGTCGTAAGATGCACAACTGTTGACAAAGTATGCGAATTCTCCACCGCAATAGGGATATAGAACCATAATAGTATCTCTGTATGCGCCTATAGAAGTTATAGACATACCGCTTACAGAATAATATACATCGGTTAGAGGGCCATAGGAGTTCCAGGTAGCTCCGACTGATCCTATATAAACGCTGTCATTGGTACCAATATAAGAACACCATGCATACTCACTTGAATATCCCTCATTGCAACACGCGTCGAGTCCTCTTGATGCATTTCCAATACCCAGATTGAACGTTGACCAGGATGTTACACTTGTATCGGACCAGTAATAGCGGAGAGTATCATCATCTGTAATTGCAAAACAGTAAAGTCTTGTGGGTGGAGAGAAATCTTCCGTAGAAGCGAGCGCTATCTTTCGTACACTTACTCCTTCATTGAACACCGATCTATAGCCATAAGAATTATCAGCAGTTCCATCGCTAGTATTGTATCTACCTATGAAAACGGCACTTCCGGTTACGTGTGCAACATAAAAATAGTCTTTAAAAACAGCTGCGTCGATATCAACAGCATCCCACCCTACGGAAGTGATCTGGCTCCAAGTTTTGCCCGTATCGACAGATATATGTACGGTCAAAACACCAGTCCCGCCATAAGTGCTATTAAGCGCGGCAAATAAATTTCCGGTAGAAGAATCCACATCAAATACTACAACATTAACCGAATCCCACTCTGCAATCCGAACATCATCTCCCCATCTCAGTGATGATAAAACTGGTTCCTTTCCTTTGGCGTCTACTAAAAATAAGAAAGAAAACATTAGTAAAAAACAAACAATAAATACACTATACTTCTTCATCAGCACCTCCTTTTTAGAGGGTTAATGCTTTATTCGACAAATATATTTAAAAGATTTATTTTAAGCATAAGCGAATTTTTATTCTTTGTCAAGATACTTTTAGTGATAATTATTAGCTTTTGCAAAAAAAGAGGAGACCGTTAATAGTCTCCTCTTTTTTATGTTATTGTTTTTACTGTTTTCTATTATTTCAGTTCTTTTTCAATCTTGGCTGCAATCGATTCGGGATCCAGCTCCAACGCTTTAAACAAGTCACTGGAACTACCCGAAGGAGAAAAGCCCTTTACGCCATAGCTATGTAAGTTAACGGCTTTTCCAGTTCTTGCCAGAAGGCTTCCCATTATACAGGCAAGCCCGCTTGACAGTAAATGTTCCTCGTATGTGAAGATATTTTTGTATTTCGCAATTGAACTTACGTCTTTTTCGCTAATTGCGAGAGGACAGGAAACGTTCATAACCGCGATTTCGATGCCTTTACTTTTAAGAATATCTCTTGCTTTAAGAGCATAGTCGAAAGGATATCCGTAAGAAAGAAGAACTCCGTCCTTTCCTTCTCTTACCTTATCGATTTTACCGTATTCGAATTTATAATCTCCGCCATAGAAGGCATTTCCGTTCTCATCCTCCACCACAGGACTTTTAGCTCTTCCGACAACAACCGCAACATTGCTGTCCATGGTGGTTATATATCGTGTAACCTTATCGGTCTGATTTGGGTCTGCAGGAATAATTATCTCAAAACCTGGAATGTTTTTTATTAAACCTATAAAGTCTATACACTGGTGAGTTTTTCCATCCTCGCCAACGTTAAGACCATTATGAGTCGAGACGACACGAAGTTTTGTATTGTTTATCGCGTTTAGGCGATGTTGATTGTAGGTTTCGTCGAAAGAGAAAACCCCGAAATCGGAGAAGAATGTCTGAAATCCTCGAATAGAAAGAACTCCGGAAAGTGTAGCTGTATTATGTTCGCTTACACCATTCTGGATAAAATATTCGGGGCGTTCCTTGGCGAATTTATGAGTCCTTACCGAACTTGCGAGGTCGCAATCCGTTACAACAATGGTTCCAGGTTCATTTCTTTTTGCCATATCTGCCAGGGCTGTACCATAGACATCTCTGTTTGCTGCTTTCTCTCCGACTTTATATTCGATCGGCGTCCCTAAATCGAGCTTTGGCAGAGGATGAACGTTAGCACTTGGTGCAACGGGCTTTGCCTTTGAGGAAGCTCTTTTCTGGATATATTTATCCACATCATTTTCTATACCCAATTCTTTTAAAGCTTTATCCAATTCTTCTGCTGAAAGTGCTTTGCCGTGATAGCCTTCGTTCCCCTCTATAAAAGAAGCTCCTTTACACATAA
>CAYRCN010000003.1:0-27262 GCA_964422805.1 uncultured bacterium
AGCGGATTCTACTGTTTGTGTCGCTTTTGCCAATATGGATGAAATTCTCGATTATGTTAAGAGTTGTCCGGGTGAATGATTTGGCAAAGAGTCGAGGATTCTTATGCGAACACGTTTAATCTTGTGATATCATAAAGATACCAACAAGTGCCATAAAGTTAGGAAATAAATATACTCTTTTTTTTGTGCCCAGGTAGATTGCTTTTTCTATTTTTATTTTTCTTTTTTTACAGTAATCTATGAAGTCAGATATACTCAAAAAGTGAAGGTTCGGAGTATCGAACCATGAATAGGGGAGAGAAGGAGTTATAGGTGTTCTTCCTTTAAGGAAGATCTGGAGCCGTGCTCTGTAGTGGACGAAGTTCGAAAAGCTTATAATTACTTTCCTTCCGACTCTGAGAGCTTCCTCTATTACTTTATCAGGTTGTTTGACTACTTCTGAGAGACTTTGCTGAAGGACAATATAGTCAAATGAATTATCCTTATATTCTGAGAGACCGTATTCTATATCTTCATGAAGAACGGAGACTCCTTTTTGTACGCATTTGTAGATTTCCTTTTCGTCAATTTCTATCCCTTGGGCTTTTATATTTTTATTCTTGATAAGGCGGCAAAGAAGTTCACAATCTCCGCAACCCAGATCAAGAACCGAAGAACCTTCTTTAATGTAATTGCATATTGTTTGGAATTCTATTTCTCTAATATATCTGAACATCTTTAACCTGATTGAACGACTTTTTCTAAGAAATGTTTCATCAATTGAGTCTCTTCTTCTATTTCAAGAAGAAATGCATCGTGCCCATAGGTGGATTCTATTTCGCAGAAGGTGGTATCGATTCCTGCAACTTTGCAGGCTTTTACAATCTCTTTCGACTGGTATTTCGGATAAAGCCAGTCAGACTTAAAAGCCAATACCATTACTTTTGCTTTTGTGCTGTATAAAAGTTCCGAAAGATTTTTCCCTTCCGATGCATCATAGCAGTCTATGGCCTTTGTTATATAGAGATAAGAGTTGGCATCAAACCTTTTGACGAAATTGCTTCCCCTGTAATGTAGATAATTTTCTATTTCAAAACCTGTATTGAATTTGTGCCTTTCTTCCACATTCCTGATTCGCCTGCCGAATTTTTCCATCATTGATCTATCACTCATGTATGTTATATGACCCACCATTCGAGCAAGAGCAAGTCCGCTTGCAGGGGTCTCTTTTCCGTAGTAATCTCCGTCGTTCCATGCGGGATCCGAAATGATAGAAACTCTTCCTACCTCATCGAAGGCAATTTGTTGTGCGGAGTGTTTGATGGCCGAGGCTATTATTATTGCGCTTTTTATTTTATCCGGATATTTGATTAGCCATGATAATGCTTGCATGCCACCCATTGAACCTCCTGCAACTGTCAGAAGTTTTTCTATTTTTAAGTGTTCGATTAGTTTGCTTTGTACTTTAACCATATCATTTATACTTATAACGGGAAAATCTAAACCGTAAGGTTTGCCAGTTTTAGGGTTTACAGAAGAAGGTCCGGTCGTACCGCTGCATCCTCCAAGAACATTTGCGCATATTACGTAGTATTTATCTGTGTTGAAGGCTTTTCCCGGACCAATCATACTATCCCACCAGCCCGGTTTATCATCGCCTTTGTGATATCCTGCAGCGTGGGCATCACCGGAAAAAGCATGGGTTATTAGAACAGCGTTCGTTCTTTTTTTATTCGGCTTTCCGTATGTCTCGTAGGCAACGCTGATAGGTCCGAGTTTCTCCCCGCTTTCCAGTTCCAGTTCATTTGGTGGTTCTGCAAAATTAAAGTATTTTGTTTCGACTATACCCAGATTTTTATCTTTCATTTATTGAATTATTTGGATGCCTTTTTTAAAGCCTGGTCAATATCTTCTTTGATGTCTTCTATGTTTTCCAATCCAATTGATAGACGAATGTAATCTTCGGTTACTCCTGTTGCTTTCTGTTCTTTTTTTGTAAGTTGTTGGTGTGTTGTAGAGGCCGGATGAATTACAAGGCTTTTTGCATCTCCTATATTGGCAAGGTGTGATAGTAATTTTACGGATTCGATAAATTTCTTGCCGGATTTTAGTCCGCCTTTTATTCCAAACCCTACCAGACCACCGTATTTACCCTTGAGATACTTTTTCGCTGTTTTATGGCTTGGGTGATTTGTCAGACCCGGGTAGTTCACCCAGCTCACAAAGGGGTGTTTTTTCAAAAATTTTGCAACAGCGAGAGCATTTTCGCAATGCCTCTCAACTCTTAAATGAAGTGTTTCAAGTCCCTGCAGGAATAAAAAAGCGTTGAAAGGACTTAAACATGAGCCAAAGTCTCTCAGCATATGACAGCGTATTTTAGTTATAAAAGCAATATTCCCTATACCTTTAACGTTCCCGTATTTTTTCCAGTAGCTTATTCCATGGTAACTCGGGTCAGGATCGACAAGTTCGGGGAAATTCCCGTTGTTCCAGTTGAAATTTCCCGAGTCTACAATGACGCCTCCGATAGAAGTTCCGTGCCCTCCTATCCATTTGGTTGCGGACTGTACTATTATGTCTGCGCCATATTCTATAGGGCGCACAATACCGACTCCTACTGTATTATCCACAACTAATGGTAATCCTGCGTTATGGGCTATCTTTGAAATCTTATCAAAGTCCGGGACGTCAAGTTTCGGGTTGCCGATGGTTTCTATATATATTATTTTCGTTTTCTTGGTTATTGCCTTTTTAAATTCTTCGGGTTTTGAAGAATCGACAAAAATCGTTTTTCTTCCCAATTTCGGCAACGAATGGTTAAGTAACTGATAGGTTCCGCCATATAAATTGTTGCCGGCTACTATCTCATCTCCTAATTCTGTTATTCCAAGTATAGCAAGTGTTTCTGCGGCCTGTCCGGAAGAGACCGCCAGAGCTCCTGTTCCGCCTTCGATATCGGCTATTCTTTTTTCAAAGGCTTCTACCGTTGGATTGGAAATACGGGAATAAATATGCCCATCTTCTTTTAGAGCGAAAAGGTCTGCTGCGTGTTTGGTATCTTTGAACACAAAAGATGTAGTCTGGTAAATCGGTACAGCTCTTGCGCCCACTTCTTTATCGACCTTTTCCTGTCCCGAATGTAAATTGATTGTTTCAATTTTCTTTTTTGTTTTATTTTCCTCCCTTTATTAATTATATATATTAGCGGTTATCGGTTAATTAGCAAGCCCCATCTGTATACTATCGCAATAGCTTTTCTTATTTTTTTTGTATAAAAAATATAACAATTGATTTCATTTTATTTGGAATTTAAATATTAAAAATAAAAATGCAAAATTACATATGAAAATGTAAAAATTATTCCTTACTCCAGATGCAGGAATTAAAAAGAATTTGTTTTTTCTCTAAAATTTAGATGGTTTTAACTTATTTTTGAACTTTGATTTGTATTTTTGCTCTTTGATATTTGATTTTTAAATTTTCTTTACTGTCTTTATCCAAATATAAGTGAACCAATCCTTACCATATTTGCACCTTCCTCGATAGCTACTTTGTAAGAATTACTCATGCCCATTGATAAAAATTCCATTTTGGAATTGATTGTGTTAACATCTTTTAGCTTTTCAAAAATTTTTCTTGTTGTGGTAAAATATTTTCTAGCGTTTTCGGGATTGCCCGTCTCAGGACCCATTGTCATAAGACCTCTGATCTCAATATGTTTTAAATCTTCAATTTGAATTAAAGCTTCTTTAATTGTTTTTATGACAGGCATAAACCCGGTTTTTGTTTTTTCTTTTCCGCTGTTTATTTCTAAAAGAACAGGCATGTATATTTTTCCGGCGTTTTCAACTCTCTTATCGATTTCCTTTGCTTTATCTATTGAATCTACTGTCTGAATTAAATCAAAGATAGGAATGGCTTTATTTATCTTGTTGCTCTGGAGATGGCCTATCAGGTGCCATTTTAGTTTAACAGATATATCTCCCAATTCTTCGTATTTTTCGGCAGCTTCAGGGTAAACATAGTTTTCGCCGATGTGTTCGGCTCCGGCTTCGATTACTTCTGTAATCTCATCAAATCTTCTTGTTTTTGTTGCCACTATTATTGTTACGTCATCTTTTATAGAATCACGCAATTTTTTGTAATTATCACTTATCTTCCCCATTTGAAATATCCCTTTTAAAGCTACGCAGGAAAAATTTATTTTTCCCGAATTTTACCATTTTCAATTCTCCTTTTGCTAAAAGGTTTTCTACAATATTCCAGTTTTTATCTGCTTTGTCAAGAATGTTTTTTACGTCTTCTTCCCGCATAGGATGAACGGACGTAATATTTATTATTTCTTCGCTTACGTTTTTCGTTACCGTGAAATCGATAGCAGAATATCCCGTCAACAGTTCAACGTTTAAATTACTTTCTGTGAATAGGTTATAAGCCATATTGATTGTTTCCTCATCGGGAACTCCCGCCGATTCACTAGCTGGCGGTCTTGTGGGAATCGAAATGTAAGCTTTTTTTATTTTTAAAGTCCGTATGAAGTCAGCGATTTCTTCTATATTTTTTTTATCTGTGTTTATGTCCTTTATTAACATGGTCTCGGTGTAAAGACTTCCTTTATATTCGTTACTGAATTTAGCAATTCCCTCGAGTATGTCTTTTAGTGATAAATCGGGGTGGGGACGATTGACTTTCTTCCAAACTTTTTCGCTGACCGCGTCGATTTTGACGGAGACCCAATCGGCTTTACTTAAATCTCTTCTTACGTCTTCCTGGTTTATTAAAGAGCTGTTTGTGATAACAGCTATCGGAATGCCGTAGTCTTTTAGTGTTTTTATTTCTTTCCCAAGGTTGATATCCAATGTTGGTTCGCCGTCTGAAACAAAACTCAAGAAATCTATTTTTTCCTTTTGCTTATTTAGCTCATTTATTTTTCTTGAGACCTGATCTTTGATTTCTTCTACTTTGTAGAATTCTTTCCTTTCATTCGAAAGGTTATAAGTTTTCCCGACCTGACAATACACACAGGAGTACGTACATATTTTAGGAGGTATATTGTTTATTCCCAGGCTTCTCCCGAGCCTTCTTGAAGGAACGGGTCCGAAAGGTATCCTACTCTTCATCCTCTTCTAATCGCATATACTTTTTTCTTTTTTTCTTAAGCTTTTTTACCAATTCGTGCTCGAATATTTCCGCGGAATAAAAACCGACACTCTTTCCCAGATAATCCATGGCGATTACTTCGGCAATAGTGGCTATGTTTTTTCCGGGTACGAGAGGGACACTTATTTTGGGGATCGGGACGCCCAATATTTGGACTTCTTCCGTTTCGAGTCCGGTTCTCGTGTAGTCCTTACTTTTTTCCCATTTTACCAGCTCTAATTGCATTTCCAGTCTTTTTTGCATTCTGATTGCTTTGATTCCGAAAAGTGCCGCTACATTTAATATTCCCACTCCGCGTATCTCGATATTATGCATAAGGATGTCTTCTTTTTCTTTTTCCTCTCCGACCAATACGTCTCTTTTTCTTTTTACGCAGACTATGTCATCCGCAACCAGGCGGTGCCCTTTTGTGATTAAATCCAACGCCAGTTCACTCTTTCCCATTCCGCTTTCACCTGTGATCAAAAGACCGATACCGAAAATATCAACAAGATTTCCGTGTATGTAAACAAAATCCGCCATTTTTTCTTCAAGATAAAAATGGATTACCTCCGATATCTGTGAAGAAGTTGCCTCGGTCCTTACAAGTGGTATATTTAGTTTATTGCAGCCCTTAACAAGAATTTTCGGCGCCTCATAATTACAGGTTATTACTATTGCTGGTGGTTCAAACGAAAGAAATCTGTCGATTCTTTTTTCTAACTCACTTTTTGAAAGAGTCGACATATAACCTATATCCCTGTTGCCTATTACCTGTATCGCATCGGAAGGAAAATCTTTGTCATAACCTGCAAGGGTATATCCTGGCCTGCTTATATATTTTTTGCCAATCTCACGTTTGAGTCCCTTTCTCCCGGCAATTAAATCCAGGGTAAAATAGCCTTTTATTCCTTCGATTAAATCTTTAACTTTTATTTTATCGCCTTCCATGATGGTTGGTTACTTTCTCCTCGAATTTTTTAACCTGTCTTTCAACTTTATCAAAAGCTTCCGCGAGAGTTTTAAATTCATCAGTTCCTTTTGCTTTTGCGTTTATTTTTTTATGATCCATAGAGACATTAATTTCAGTGTCTCTTCTGTTGCCTTCACCGTCTATTATAATTTCGACATGTTTTATCCATTTTGCAAACCTCGCAAGCTTGTTAATTTTTTTTGAGATAAGTGATTCAAGCTCGTCTGAAGAAGCAAAATGCCGTGTTATTAGTTTATAATCCATTATTCCTCCTTTTTTAAAAAAGAATGTTTTTTAAATTCTTCTTTCTCTTCCGGATGATCTTTGTTGTAATTAAGTCCTCTGGACTCCTTCCTCTTGAGAGCAGATTTTGTTATAAGATAAGCTACAGTAACGAGGGAGCGGAGTTCCACAATATCTCTTGAAAGGTAACTATTTTTGTATAATTCTTCGATTTCCGCGAGATAAAGCTCAAATCTTCTCATGGCTCTGTTTAGAAGATAATCTCTGCGTACTATACCGACGTAATCCCACATTGTTTGTTTGATTTCTTTTCTTGTGTGAATAGCTAATACGCTTTCTCCTATTCTGGATCTTTTTTTATCGAGAAATTTAGCTTTTTCGGGATTGATATCGGTGATTTGCCAATCTTCGGCAATGCCGGCTGCTCTTGTTGAAAAAACCAGCGCTTCGAGTAAAGAATTGCTTGCCAGTCTGTTTGCTCCATGAACGCCGGTAAAGGCAACTTCTCCTGCCGCAAGGAGCCCTTTCAGGTCTGTTCTTCCGTAAAGGTCTGTGTACACTCCGCCGCACATATAGTGGGCTGCCGGTACTACAGGTATAGGTTCCTTTGTAATGTCTATGGAGTGCTTAAGGCATTCCTTATAAATATTTGGGAACGTTTTCTTAATCAAATCTGAATCTTTATGTGATATATCGAGTAATACATAATCATATCCTTTTTCCTTTAACACGGAATCACATGCGCGAGCTACAATATCCCTTGAGGCAAGCTCCAGCCTTGAATCGAAATCCTTCATAAATCTATTACCGTTGCCGTCCGAGAGAATTGCCCCTTCTCCGCGGACAGCTTCTGAAATGAGAAATTGTCTTTCCGTATGTTTTGGTGTCCAGAGTGTGGTCGGGTGGAACTGGAAGAATTCCATGTCTACGATTCTGCATCCGGCATTGTATGCAAGAGTTATGCCGTCTCCGGTCGCGACCGATGGGTTTGAAGTGTGCTGGTAAACTTGACCTGCACCCCCCGTGGCAAGCAAAGTAACTTTTCCGAAGACCCTGATAATTTCTCCAGTAGAAACGTCTAAGGCTGATATTCCATGAACTTCGCCGTCTTTCAAGATGAGTTCAAAAGCGATATGATGTTCGAATATTCTTATATTCGGGTGGTGTTTTATAGCCGACATCAAGGTTTTTTCAATTTCTCTTCCGGTAAAATCACCCGAATGAACTATTCTTCTATTTGAATGTCCCCCTTCTTTCCAGAGTTGTAATCGCGAAGTTTTATCTTTTGTAAACTCAACACCCCAGTTGATCAGGTCTTCTATTAAAACCGGACCTTCTTTAACCATTATTTCTACTGCTTCTCCTACGCAGAGGCCAGCTCCTGTTTTGAGTGTATCCTGAATATGGGAAGCAAAAGAATCCTTTTTGTCTAAGACGGCAGCTACCCCTCCCTGTGCGTAGTTTGTATTGGTTTCGGTTCTTTCTTTTTTTGTGAGAATTAGTACGTTTCCTTTTTCGGAAACCCTGAGGGCGAAATTTAAAGCTGATATTCCGCTTCCTATTATGAGAAAATCCGTATTTATTCTTCTTGTCTCCATATGTGAGCACCCAGGTTTCTTAATCTTTCTTCGATATTTTCATATCCTCTGTCTATGTGATAAATTCTTCCTACTTCTGTAGTACCGGATGCCGATAGACCAGCCAGGACAAGCGCTGCTGAAGCTCTTAAATCGGAAGCCATAACTTCAGCTCCATAAAGACAGGGTACCCCCTTAATTACTACGTAATCGCTTTCCCTTTTTATATCTGCTCCCATCCTGACAAGTTCCAATACATGCATAAATCTTTCCTCGAAAATTTTTTCTCTTACAATTGAAACCCCATTCGAGAGGCATAGTAAAGCTGTGAATTGAGCTTGCATATCTGTTGGAAATCCGGGGAAAGGGGCGGTTTCGATATCCGTACTGGCAATGTCTTTGTCCATTTTTACCGCAAATCCGTCCTTTTCCGAAAAAACATCTACCCCTACTTCTTTAAGCTTGCCGATGAATGCTTCGAGGTGTTCTGTTTTAGCTCCTTTTAGGAAAATTTCTCCTCTGGATATTGCGGCTCCAACAGCAAGTGTTCCGGCTTCAATTCTGTCTGGAATAATTTCGTATTCGCAACCGTGTAACTTTTTTACGCCTTTTATTTCTATACTTCTTGTTCCCTGCCCTTTTATTTTTGCACCGCATTTATTTAAAAAATTTGCGACGTCGGTTACTTCTGGTTCCATTGCCGCTCCTTCTATAACTGTGACGCCTTTTGCGAGAGAGGCGGCGGCCATGACGTTTATTGTGGCTCCGACAGAAGGCCCATTTTGACCTTCAAGAAATATGTGTGAACCTTTCAATTTATTTCCGTACGCATCTATATATCCGTGTGTGATTGAGATATCTGCTTTTAATTTTTTGAGTCCCCTGAGGTGCAGGTCGATCGGTCTTGTTCCAATTGCGCATCCTCCGGGTAATGAAACCAAAGCCCTTCCAACTCTGGCGAGAAGTGGCCCCAGTACATAATAGCTTGCTCGCATCTGCTTTACGAGTTCGTAAGGGGCTTCATATCCTACGGCACCTCTTGTGTCGACTATTGCTTTGTTTCCCTCGAGGGTTACAGAAGCACCGAGGACCTCAAGTACCTTTTTTATGGTAAAAATATCGCGGAGTAAAGGTACATTTTCTATTGTGAATTCGTCTTCGCAAAGCAATGTGGCTGCGAGTATCGGAAGGGCGGAATTTTTTGCGCCCTTAACTTTTACCTCGCCTTTTAAACTGTGTCCGCCTTCGATTAAAAATTTATCCATTCCTTTTAATAATATTTAGCAGGTCGGCAAGAACGTAAGTATTGATTACAGAATTACTTGGTATCCATGCTCTTCTTGCTATTCCTACGCCCAAATTCATCCATTTGAACATATCGAAATTATGGGCGTCTGTACTTATGCAGAGTTTAATTCCTTTTTCATTAGCCTCTCTTGCATTAAACTCATTCAGGTCTAATCTATCATAATAAGCGTTTATTTCAAGTATCTTTTTTTCCTCTTTTGCTTTTTCCATTACTTTTTCTAAATCGACTTCATAACCTACTCTGCTTGATATCAATCTGCCAGTAGGATGAGCTAATATTGTAAGATAAGGGTTCTCTAATGCCTTTTCCATTCTCCTGGTTACGTTTTTCTTGAAGCCCGAATGTATTGCTCCGATCACAAAATCGAGTTTTTCTAAGAGCTCGTCTTTAAAATCGAGGGAACCGTCGGGCAAAATATCGCTTTCCGTACCCTTTAGTATTCTAAAATCTTTCAGATTTTCATTTAAAGCGTCTATTTCATCTATTTGCTTTTTCAATTCATCTTCTTTTAGCCCGTTTGCATAGACGGCTTGTGAAGAATGATCGGTTATACCAATATAAGAGTATCCGAAATCTTTCGCAAATGAGGCGAGTTCCTTGATGCTGTTCTTTCCGTCCGAGTATTTCGTATGAGTGTGTAAATTACCTTTAATATCGTTATAATCTATTAAATCAGGGAGCTCTCCTTTAAGTGCTAATTCGATTTCTCCTCTATTTTCTCTGAGTTCGGGCGGGATAAAATCCATACCAAGGAGGTTGTATATTTCTTTTTCGGTTTTTCCCGCCACTATCTTTTCCTTTTTAAAAACCCCATATTCATTTATTTTCAAACCCTTTTTTATTGCCATGCCCCTTAACTTAACATTGTGGTCCTTTGACCCGGTAAAATATAAAAGAGCCGCGCCGTAAGATTCGCGGGGAAGAATCCGGAGGTCCATTTGTATATCAATGTCTTTCAGCATAACTGAAACTTTAGTTTTTCCTGCTTCTAAAACCTTTCTTATTTCGGGAAAAGAAGTAAATTCTTTTATTGCCTTCTCCGGTTGCGCTGTTTCTATTAGGATATCGATATCCCCCACGGTTTCTTTCTTTCTTCGCAAAGAACCAGCGGTAGAAAATCTTTTAACTGTTTTTGATTTTTCTAATTTTGCTAATATTTTTTCTACTAGTGGCATTGCTTCTCCGATAGTGAAACGGCGATCTTTACCTGTTCTCTCTTCATAGAATTTTATGTTCTCCAGGATCTTTTCTGCTTTTTTATCGCCCAACCCTTCGATTTCTGAAAAGGACCCGTTTTGTATCACTTTTTTTAAATCTTGCAGGTCATTAACTCCCAAATTCTTATGGAGTAAATGAATGGTTCTGGGACCTAAATCTCTGATATTTAAAAGATTAAAAAGGGATTCGGGAACATCTTTTGTAACTTCTTCAAGTTTTGTCATCTTGCCGGTTGTTAAATATTCTTCTATTTTTTTTGCAATGCCGGAGCCTACACCCTCGACCGTGGTGAGATTTCCATCTTTATAAATTTTTTCTATATCTTCAGGTAAGTCTTTTATTACATTTCCCGCTTTTCTGTAAGCGCGGATTTTGAAGAAATTTTCACCCGACAGGTCTAAACCGTCAGCGATTTTGAATAGCAAATCTGCAACCTCGCTGTTTCTCATTTATATTATTATAAAAATTTTTCCACTAAAAGTCAAGCGGGTAAATAGCCACAAAGACACGAAGGCACAAAGATATTAGGACGCAGATTTAAAAGGATTATTTTTTTTGTTTAAGTATATTAGAAAAAAAGGCGGAGTTTCCTCCGCCTCGATTTTTATTCTTTAGGGGTGTTTTAGTCTAAGTTTAAGTTTTTTGCTATCTGGTACTCTTCTCTATATTGTCCGAATCTTTTATTTACTAATTTCATTTTTAACCTCCGTTCATTTATCAAGTTAGACGCATGGAGTGGCGTTTTGTTTCAAGAAATGTTAAAAAAATTTATATCACACAGAGCCACAGAGAACACAGAGTTTTTATTTGTTGTTTTGCCCAACTCAACCACTCTACAACTTAACTACTCGACGACTTAACTTGAATTAGGAGAACCTATTGTGTTAGAACAAGTTTTTTAGAGTGTTTATATTTAGTGAATCGTAATTGTCGATAATTAGATCAGCTTTTTCTAAATTTTGATTGCCGCTGTTTGGGTTGTTGAAGCCGATACATTTCATTCCGGCAGCTTTTGCCGCCAAAACACCGTTTTTTGAATCTTCTATTACGATACAGCCAGATGGTTTAGAGTTAAGGCGTTTTGCTGCTTTAAGAAAGATGTCCGGTGATGGTTTCCCTTTTTTAATTTCTTCTCCGCCTACAATTGCCGAGAAATAATTGCTGATTCCGAGTTTATTTATTACCAGTTCTATTACCTCGGTAGGCGATGAAGAAGCAATTCCTGTTTTAATATTCTCGCGGGCTATTTTTGAGAGTAAATCTGTGACTCCTTTTATTTTTATTGGTTCAATTTCTTCGTTTTTGATATAGTCAATATTTCCGCTGACCTGCATATTTACGAGTTCCGGAACGCTCTGTGGTAGGTTGTATCTTTTCTTTATTGTACTCCACATATCTTTATGGGTGGTTCCTATAAAACTGTGATATTCGTCTTCGCTTAAATTTATTCCTAAATTGGCAAAGATCTTTTCGTTAACGACCAGGTGAAATGGTTCGCTATCTATAAGAACTCCGTCCATATCAAAAATTACAGCTTCTAACATCGTTTGCCTCGGAATGTAACTTATTAGTTTTTCTGAAAATTTCAAGAGCTATTTTAAAAAAAATTTTGAACCACAAAGCGCACGAAGAATACAGAGGTTTTAATTTGTTTTAATTATATATGGTCGTTAATTAATTTTTGGTATTTGAATTAAGTTTAAAAAAATGGTTAAATTAGGGTTGGGTGTGGGGTGGCTTTGTGTACTTTGTGATCTTTGTGGTTAATTGTAATAATTTTTTCGTCGGGTAAAATTCGGCAAAATTGTCGAAGATTACAAAATTGTCGAAAAGGTACTTTTTAAAAGTGGGGCAACAAAATACGGAATGCCGGTTGTATGTTCTTGGTAATAAAGGTCGTACATATTTTATGGTTTTTGGTCGACTGTTAGAAGGCAAACTGGAACGGTAATTGTATAAGGTAAAATAGGAGTTAAAAATGAAAAAGGTTGAAATTGTAAAAGAAAAGGTTAAAATAAAAAAGGAGGCAAAAATGAAAAAGCCGTTAACCTTACTCATGTTGATTGTGCCGCTGTTCATCTTAGCTCAGACTGATGTTAGTGTTACCGATGAAGAAGCCATAGTCGAGGGTGAAGTTGTAGAAGTGGAGGAAGTTTTACCTCCCAATGGTGAAGTGAATGTTATTCGGGCTAAGATTAAAACCCAAAATCAGGAAACGATTCAGGCGCACCTCGGTCCTAAGTGGTTTTTGGATAGAAACATCGAAGTTGGGGACAAGTTGAAACTTCAGGGTGTTTTCAAAGAAAACAAACTTCAGGTAAGAGTCATGGTTAGGGATACAAATAGATATAATATTAGAAATGAGGAAGGCGAGCCCCTCTGGGTCAAAGTGAGATTGCAGGAAAAGAAGTGTATCTATAATCCTGTTAAGGAGAAAACAATGAAGGGCAAAATCGAGGAACTTTATTTAACCGGAGAAACTCATAATTTAGAAGCCCGGGTCCGCCTTAAAGAGAATGAGAGAGTGAGAGTTCAACTGGGTCCCGAATGGTTCCTTCGAAACAGAATTAGAGTCGGTGATGAGATCGAGGTCAGAGGTTCCGATGTCGATTTCGACGGCGGTCAGATGCTGCTTGTCCGTGAGATGAGGAACCTCAGAAATAGGGAAGAGTTGAAGCTTAGAAATAAGCAGGGATTTCCGGAATGGGCAGGAGAAGAAGGAGAACAGCTTCAGGAGAGAATACAAAAGCAGAAAAGAGATGGAAGCGGGGCAGGCGAAATGCAGCAGAAAAGGTTAAACGAAGAGCCGGGTCAGGGTAAAGGTCGATAATGGTGAATCTGTGAAAGTGAGAAATCTCGGGATGGCAGGAGGAGCAATTATTTTGCTCCTCCCTCTTCTTTTATTGAGTTATGCTGGCATTACGGTATCTGATTCGTACACGGATAATTTGTACTTTATCGGTGAAATAGAAAGAGGTGGTAATAAGACTAGCATCTCTCCTTTCTTAAGCTTTTCGGGTTTTTTTGATTTTGATTATTTGGGGGATGCGGCAATGATCGGTTTCGATAAAGAGGATATATTTATCGGGAATCGAGTAGGTATACAAAAGAGATTTAATCTCCCAGGTCTTGGCAACAGAAATTATTTGTATCTAAATGGATATAATTTTATCCCTCTTAACTACGAGAATTATGGGCTTAATGAAATATACGGAGGAGATTCCCTGTCTTTTTATATTGGTAATTTTTTGTTGGGAATGGGGATAAAAGTTGGTTATGTTAACTTTAGTTCCGATTCAGTCGAAGATTATTTTAAACCGGAAATAACAACCAACTTGTCGATACCAATGCCTTATTTTTATTTTGTTCCCGGTTTTGGTGCCGGTTTTATGATTTATGGAGATGAGCGGTTGCCTTATTACAATTTTTCTCTTTCTTTAGACTTCCCCTTAACAGGGGACTTTACGATGTCTTTTTCGGGTAATTACTTTCGATTATCAGAACCCGGAAACGTTTATCCTATCTCAGATTCACTCCTATTAGATCCGTTTTTCGAGAAAGAAGGTATAGCAAGAAATGTTGGTCTTAATTTTTCGATAAATAAGATTTTTGTTGAGCAAAAATCTTATTTGAACTTTTATCTGGCTCTCTTCGAAAAGGATTTCTTTGAGATAGGGGATATACTACGAAACGATTCAGTGATTTTTGGAAGTTTACAATATACAAAAATAATCAGTAATAACATATCATTCTTTGTTAGTTTTAGTTCGCAAGTAAATAACTCTACGACAGAAAATCTGAGTTATACAAAAAACAACATTGGCGGAGGAATCCAATTGATTTTCTGAAAAATTTTGTTAGATTAATACAATGAAATCTAAATCAGTAATACTGTTTTCTATATTTGTAGTTATAGGAGTACTGGCTTTCTTTACAGTCCAAATAACCAATAGAAGTATCGAGCGTATATACAAAAACAGCTACACAACGACTTTTCAGTTGTTGTCTGAGATTGCCGACAATTATATTGAGAGAGATCTGGAGCTTAATAGAATGGAAATTGGCAAACTAAAGAACAAAGGTAAAGATATCCTGCTAGATTATTTTAGAAATAATTATATTTCATTGAGTGAAAATCTCTATGGTATCTGGATTTTTAGTGATTCTCTTTTGAAGAGTTCAAGCAGATTTCCTGGGCAGGAAGAAATTATACTGGATTTTTACCGCCGGGAGTTGAAAGATAAAGATTATGGAACCCTGATTAATTTAGAAGGTGAACCATTTTATCTGGTTAATATAATTTCTGAGAATTACAGCATTCTTCTTTTATCTAAGAGTGTCTATGGTGAGACAGAAGATATTACACAGGTGCTGGATTCTCTTGTTTCTTCATCGAATCTTGTCTACTTTGCGATAATTGATGAGGATGGATCTCCTGTTGTTTATAGCTCTCTTTATGAGGGTTTTTTGCCAATTGAAGGAGAGGGAAGTCATATTATTGAAACACCTGGCGGAAAAATATTCCAGCTTGAAGAAGAAAATGACGAAAAGAGTGTTATTGCCGGTTTTTCCATGCGGCCGCTTGAACGCGTTATTGCGTTTAACGGGTTATTTCTATTAATAGTTATAGCTGGTTTTTCAGTTTTTCTTGGATTCCTTATATTTAATTTGACAAAAACCGAAAGATATAGAATCGATAAGGAAAGAGAAATTCGTCATCTTGAAGAAATTGGAGCTCTTTCCTCGGGCTTTTCTCACGAAGTACGGAATTCCCTTAATACTCTTTCTTTACTTGCTCGAAGTATGGGAGGAGAGCAGGGAGATGTTCTTAAAGAAGAAGTTAGAAGAATGAATCTTGTTATGGATTCGATAAAGTTATTGATTCTTTCTGAAGTTGATAAAGAAGCAATCGCTATCGATAATACAATCGGTGAAGCTATCTCTTTAACTGATAATAGGAATAATGCTGTGGAAATAAAATTGGAATCTGCGGTTAAGTTGAAGATACGGGGGAATAGAGCTTTGTTAGTATCTGCATTTTCAAATATCTTTAAAAACGCCGTTGAAGCAGATGCCGATAAGGTTAGAATTCTAATGCGAAAAACTGGAAATATTGTAAGAATTGTTATTATCGATAACGGAAAAGGGATAGAAAAAGATAGTATTAGAAGGGTTTTTGAGCCTTTTTATTCGAGTAAAAGACAGAGCGGACTTGGGCTTTATTTGGCACGTAAAATTATCGAATATCACGGCGGCAATATAAAACTTGAGAGTGGTAAAGAAACGAAGATAGATATACTTTTGCCTATAAAGGATTAAAGTTGAACATCTTAATTGTAGAGGACGAGGTAAATCAGCGAAAGTTATTAAAAAAAGTACTTTCAAAAGAAGGATACACTGTCGAAGAAGCAGGAAACGGGGAAGAGGGGATCGATTTATTTTTTAGGGAAAATTTTGACCTTGTGCTTCTGGATAGGAAATTGCCCGATAAGGAAGGGGTCGAGGTTTTACGAGATATAAAAAAAATAAATCCTATTATCCCGGTTATAATTATTACCGCTTTTGCCAATGTCGCTAACGCCGTGGAAGCTATGAAAGAAGGAGCTTTTCATTATTTGACCAAGCCCATTGACCCGGATGAATTGACATTGATTATAAAGAATGCTTTCGATAATCTTAATTTAAAAAGAGAAAATATAGAACTTAGGGAATCTTTGAGAGAAAAATTTCAGTATGATAAGATTATCTATAATTCCGGAATTATGGAAGATTTAATGTCCCTTATCTTTAGGGCATCCAAGAGTGACGCTAATGTTCTTATTACCGGGGAAAGCGGTACCGGTAAGGAACTTATTGCCGGTGCTGTTCATAATCTTTCCTTGCGGAATGAAAAACTTTTTGTTACCGCACATATCGCATCTCTTGCCGAGACACTGATAGAGGCGGAATTATTTGGGCATGAAAAAGGAGCTTTTACCGGTGCTGATAAAAGAAGGATAGGCAAATTCGAGTTTGCCTCAGGCGGTACCATATTTCTTGATGAAATAGGGGAATTGCCCAATTCGATACAGGTCAAGTTGCTCCGGGTAATTGAGGAAAAGAAGATTACGAGGATAGGTTCAAATGAAGCAATTCCTATCGATATAAGGTTGATCTGCGCCACTAACAGGGATATAGAGAAAGAAGTTGAAAATGGTAATTTCAGAGAAGATTTATACTATAGATTAAATGTGATAAGAATACATGTTCCGCCTCTTAGAAAGAGAAAAGAAGACATCCCTTTACTTGTATCTCATTTTATAAAGACTCAAGGTACAAAAGAAAAAAAGGATGTTAAAGGAATTACGGATGAGGCCCTAAAGAAAATTCTCAAATATGATTTTCCGGGTAATGTCCGAGAACTTGAGAATATAATTAAACGGGCTATTGTTTTTTCCCGCGGTGATTATCTTACCGGTGAAGATATTTCTGTACCGGTCGATAAAAAATTAAAGTACAGTGGTAAGTTAAATGATGAAGTCATGAACCTCGAGCGAGGCATGATAGCAGAAGCGCTTAAAAAACATGATTGGAACCAGAGTAAAGCCGCTAAGGAATTAGACGTCTCCGAACGGACGATTAGATATAAGATGAAGAAATACAACATAAAAAAATAATCTCACACAAAGACACAAAGGCACTAAGGAAGCAACTAATTTATTTTAACTACTAAATACAAGGGAGAAATAATTTTTTTTCTAAACCCTAACACCTAATACCTAAAACCTAAAGCCATCTCTTCCTAACTTTTTCGTTTTGTATATCCCTTAAAGTATCTTTTGCTATCCATTTAGCGGATTTGGAATCGTTTTTTTTCAGTTCTTTCGCGAATTTTATTGCTTCTTTATTTAAATTTTTATTTCTTTTGCCGATGTTTCGCAGCGCCCAGCTTACAGCTTTTTTAACATAATTTCGCTCATCGCTCGCGGCTCTTTTGATTAGGGGTAAGAATTTTAAAAATTCTTTATCCGGTTTTATTTTGTCGTATACCGCGATACAGGCGATGAGCGAAAATGCCGCTCTTTTGACGAATGTTTCTTCTCTTTTTGACCATTCTTTTATCTTTTTCTCTACAAATGGCAGTTTTTTAAATAAGTTCATGCAGACCTGATCGCACACATCCCATGAATTGAAACCGGCTGCCCATTTCTCAGCTTGTTTTTCCGTAAGTTTATCTTCTTCTCCGATCATGGAAGCCAAAATTTTTGTTTCGTCGATTCCTTTTTCCCATAATTTCAGGGAAAGTTCATGATTTTTGCCGGTTTCTTTTGCGAGTTCTCTCAAAAAAGGGATGGAATTTCCCAGTCTATTTTCCGTACTTATTCCGTAACGAGCCATACCTTCTAAGTTATCGGGATTTGCTTTGTTTTTTAATTTCGTTACAATATCGTTTACCGTATATTTTAAATTTGCCTTTTCCATATTCGATCAAATCAAACCTTAATCTGTCCTATGAATCCATTGGTCGGAAGCTCTTAATAGATATGTGTTGTTTTCTCCGTCAACAACTTTTACTATGACTTCGACCTGAATATTGGGTCCCCATTTTGGCCCGTCTCTTGCTATTTTCTCGAGTTGATGTTCCCTGCTGGGATTTACCGGTCGGTCTTCGTCTGAAAATTCGGTTTCCCAGAGTTGTTCGTCATTTACAATATACAAACGGTTGGCATCAATTGACGACGGAAAGGCAAGCGAGTCAATTGCTGTAACCCATATTAAAGCAATAAGAGGTTGTCCGTCGGGAGGACTTACGGGCATAAAATCACGCCACAAATAGGTTTCGAGTATGTATTCTCTGTCATCAATTTCAATCTGTTCGGGTGCGTCTAGTAGCTCTTCAATCGAAGGTCCTGATAATTCAAAAAGTTTACAGCCTGGTATTAGAATGCTGATTACCGCTGCAAATATTATTAATTTTTTCAAGTACATTGTAACCTTCTTTTAAAGAGTTTCTTATGCTCGAATTTTATGCGATGTTTCACTGTCTCCGGCACATAACGCTATTTATTATTAAGAATTCTCTATCGATGGGAAATTTAACTTTATTTTCCGATATTATATCGAAGCCGCTTTCTCCGTATTCTTGGTCTCCGAAAAAATATTCCAATAATTCTTCTTTTTCTAACTTTTCTATTGTTAAAATATAATTGCTGTCTTCTCTCGACCATATTCCTTCAAGTTCTAATATATACTCTTCATTTCCATGCATTTTAAGTGTTGCGGTTTTAATTTCGAATTTGTTATTATCATACAATGACATGTCGACCGCCGCAAAATCGTTTGCAAGCGATTTAAAGTGGACTTTTATGTTGTTTCTGGCTACTTCTTTTGAAGCGCAGGAAACTATTAAAGCAGTTAATAAGATCGGATACCATTTAGTGATTTTCATATTACACTGTATTATAGAGAATATTCCTGATAAATACAAGGGTTATTTGTTATTTCTATTTTCTTATCTAAAACCTGAGACCTGAAACCCAATACCTAAGTAAACGGGTTATATCCGGGTTTTTTCGCCAGCTCGTCGAGCTTTGGCAGGATTTCCTTTCTGTAAACTGTTTCCGCCCAGTCCTCGGGGGCGATTTCTTGAATATCTATAGAAACATGTTCTTCCGAAGTTTTAGCTATATCGACCACGGATTGGGTAATAGCTTCAGCAAGTTTATTTTTCTGTTCCACAGAGCGTCCCGGGTACATTTTAATTATTACATGAGGCATTTGCTACTCCTTTTTTATTATTTTTTTCTCACACAAAGCACACAGAGATCACAAAGCCACACCCCACCCATTTAATTATTGTTTTATAAAAACCCAAAAGATGTAAAGACAAAAAAGTTTTTTCTTCTTTAGGGATTCTATTCTTTTTGAAAGAATTGATGACCTTTTATTTCCATTTCTACTGAGTAGAGTGAAGTCCTTGCTGTAACGTAAAGTGTTTTCATCTCGGGACCGCCGAACGTTACGTTTGCGGGTTGCTCCGGGAATTCTATAATCCCCAGTAGTTTTCCTTCCACGTTAAATACCTGAATTCCAAGTTCTGACGTTATATAAAGATTCCCCTTTGAATCTATAGATACTCCGTCTCCTCCGGAATTATCTTTTCCTTCCGCCTGGGAAAGTTCACAGAAAACTCGTCCTTCTCCCAAATTGCCCGGAGAAATAACAGGATATGCCCATATATCTTTTTGCATAGTGGGTGCAACATAAAGTATTTTTTCGTCAGGTGATAATATTATACCGTTGGGTGCTTTTAAATTGTCTATAAGTTTTGTTACTTTACCGTCAGCACTCCTGTAGTAAACTGCTTGTTTACTCTGTGGTAAAGGCTGGGGTGCTCTAAATAGGGGGTCGGTAAAATAAACACCTCCCGTTTTATCCACAACAAGGTCATTCGGCGCGTTGTAACGAGTTCCCTCATAATTATCCGTAAGAACTGTAATCTTTTTTGCTCCGGGATTTATCGAAATTATCTGACCGTCCATCTGACAGACAATAAGTTTGTCTTTGTCCTCGAACATAAGTCCGTTGGCGTGTCCTGAAGGTTCTAGGAACACGGAAATTTCTCCGTCTTTGTCCATTCTATAGATTTTGTTTCCGGCAACATCGGAAAAGTACAGGTTTCCCTCGATATCCCGAGCAGGCCCTTCCGTGAACTGAAAATCACCCTGAACTTTTTTAACCGAACTTATCGGTCCTATACCTTCTATATAAGATTTATCTTTGACTGTACAGAAAGACGTAACTGCTATAAATAGTAAGAAAAAAGCTAATTTTTTCATTTTTTCCTCCCTTTTTAAATGTATACCGGAAATAGAGCTTTATGTCAAGTAGTTAGTCTATCCTTGTCAGTCATTCTCGGTATTGTTGCCCGGATAGCGTAATTCTTTCCTTGATGTACCTTCTGTATACTCTTTGATTTTGACGGAGTGTTCGTAGAATTCATCTAGACTTATTTTCTTAAGATATAACATTCCATGTGTAGCCCGGAGTCGTGGGTGAGGGTTTTGGGAAAAATAATTATCGCCGAGGCATACTTTTATATCTCTGTATTGTTTTGCCCATATTATTTGACTCAATTCCGAGAAAGGTCCTTCATGTTTATAAGAGGGAAAGGATGCTTCCCTCTGGGAACCGAAGCAGCTCATGAAGGCACTATTTAAAATGGAAATAGAGTTCAAGGAAACCGGCACTATCGAGTTTATCTCCGAGGGATGAAAGGTTTCCCATACATTTCTATATCCCCATATCCGGATTTTTTTGTTGTTATGTTTTTTTAGTGCTTCCGCGATTGCCTGCAACACTTTGTAGTGAGTATCGGGACCGCTCGATTCGGGGTCCAGAGCGACAGTTACAATATCTGGTTTAATTTTATCGAGCAGTTCGACGATTGGTTCAACGTCGCGGTAAAACGCAGGGCTCTCCGTAAACATCTCTCCCTTGTAAAAACCCAATCTGAGGTGGTGAACCGATTCAGAAGCAAACCCCGTGTATCTCCATAGAAGTTCAGCCTCCCATTCCCGCACCGATCCTTTTAGTTTCTGAATGTGGTTCAGATCTTTTTTGCCTGGATATTGAGTCTTGAAGTAATTAATAAGTTCATGAATCCTGTTTTTTATCTGAGGCATACTCTTCTCTTCATAAATTCTTATTATATTTCGCAGTAAACGTCTGCTTTCTGCTTCACTTTTTATTTTCTCATTATCTCCGGCAATACCGTCAAGATAGAAATGAATGTCTTTATTCATGCCTTTACGGTTATCTAAGTCAAAGTAACCTTCCTCTAATAAATTTTCAAAATAAGGAGTCTCAATAAAATTTAATAATTCTCTGACCAGCTTTAGCATGTATTTGTTGGTTACGGAAACAAAGCCGCTTGTCATATAAGCAAAGTAATGTGAGTTTTTTGGGGTTCGGATAAGGTGCATAAAGTAGGGTAAATATCCCAGTAATATATCATCATGGTGAGGTGCAGTGTGAAGAAAAACTAAATTTTCAGGTTCATTGAGTCCGTCTTCAATCGAAGAGAGCAGTTTATTCTCAACTTTTTTACTTATTTCTTTGTATTTCCTTTTTTCTTTTTCCAGTACTTTTTTGGAAAAACGATTTTTCTTATAGTCTTTTTCGGTGAGGTTTGCAATACGTGTTTTATTCTGCAGTGATAAATCGATAACTACTCTTGCAACATCTTCTTGGTTTAGTTTTTTGGCGGAGATTAATTCTTTATAATTACGTTCGATAAGCTGTGATGCTGCGCCTCTTGTTACATAGAATCTTGAATTCGAAAGTTTCTGTAAGATGGTAGCTGGATAAAGATTACTCGCCTCCTTTTGTATGGCATTAGCTACCATTTCAGACTTACTCGTACCCGCAGCGAAAATAATTGCCGTTACGTCTTTGTTGAAAGTTATTGTGGATAGGCCTATTGTAGTTACACATCTTTTAGAGGTTGCCTCGATACCTCCGAGATCGGTTGCAGCAGCCGCTTGAGTTTCATAATTAGTAGACGTGAGACGGGTTGTCGAGAAAAAATCGGAGCCTCTGACATTGAAAGCTACATGTCCGTCCGGACCGATTCCGCCCAGGAAAAATCCGATTCCCCCGATTTCCCTAATTTTCTCTTCATAATCCGTGCAAAACTGGTCGACGCAGTGAATGATATTCTTCTCTATTTCCTCTTTATGGTTGTGAGGATATCTGTTACGCAGAGATAAATCTACTCCTTCTTCAAAGAATATTTCTTTTGTGTATAGATTATCTGGAACTCCTACTTTTGAGGTATCCATTAATATTGCTTTATTTTTATCTAGCCCGAAGCCTTTAATATAGTAATTATTTATGTACTGATAGAAGCTATTCTGTTCATTCGGATCCATCGGGTAAAAATCATCCATCTGGATAAAACGAAGATTCTTGGTGTTGGGACGTTTTCCTGTATTTATTTCATAGGTCTCAAGTTCTTTCTTTACTTCTTTGTTTTCCCAGTTATCCAGGTAGTACTTTGCCCATTTTATGAAAAACTCTGGGGTTTTGCCTGTTGGAAGCGAGATAACTCCCCCGGGGTTTTCTTTAATCCACTCGATGAAACGTAAAGCTGTAATCTTGCCCAGCATCGGGAAATTATCCACGATTATGCAGGGTATTTTTTCACATACAGGATAAATGGGTTTTCTGCCAATCTGTTTTAATACTTGTTTCTCAACATTTGAAAGATTGATTTTCTTCTTTTCTTTCATTAGTTTAAGTATAAGGATGAGCGGATTTAAGTCAAGTGATTTCATAACGCGGCGAAGCCGCTAAAATTCGAAGATCAAATATCAAAGTGTAAAAATACAAATCAAAGTTCAAAAATTAAAACCCCAACATCCCCCAAATAGTAATTGAACCACAAAGTACACAAAGAGCACAAAGATTTTATTTCTGTTGTTTTTTTACTCGAAACTCAAAACACGAAACTTTAACTTACACAAATAACGCAAATATTTTTTTACAGTTATAGAATGGGATAATTTTACATTTAAATTTGTCATTTTGCTTCTTGATTTTTAATATTTAATTTCCGTCTTTGTACAGGCGGTTGACTATTTATTTTTATTCTTTATTTTTTATTAATAAATATTTGGAGGAAACTATGCGAAAGGTTTTGTTTTTTGCTATTCTATTATTTTTCTTGTTGATTAAAATAAAATTAAACGCCCAGGGAAATATAACTAATGTCTGGGTGAACAACGGAGAAAATAAAGTAACTCAGGATGAACTACGTGCCTATAACGGAGAGGATGTTACAAATTCCGTCTGGGATGGAGATACCGTGCATTTATTTGGTGCGAGAAACGAAGTAGTTAATTTTAACATTGTTTTAGAAGCGCCTACGTCCGATGCATATAATGTAAACGTTTCGCTAAATCAGCTTAGTAATGGTAACGGTTCTACCATAGATTATACTTATGCTACAGGTGAAGGTCTTTTTGACTGGACCAACAGGGAAATTGAGCTTTTTTACGTGCGTTACCTTGAAATAAAAGGTTTGAGTCAAATGTCGTATGAAAGTTACTATGATGAGAGACATGTGCCGGAGCGGATGCGTCGACCTTGTGATTCTGCAGGACGTGCTGAAGAAGGTACTCTCTGGACAGACAGACCCGATCATAATAAAATGTACCCCGATATAGCTGTTCCGCTGGAACTGCATCCTGATTTTACTATTAGCGCGGGGACTAACCAGAGTATATGGGTGGATATCTATATCCCCAAAACAGCTTCGAATGCTACTTATACCGGAAATATTGTTATTAGTGAGGGCATTTCGGATACAATAATTGTACCGGTAGAATTATATGTTTATGATTTCGGTTTACCAGATATGCCCAATTCAAAGACTATGATGGTTATCGGGTATTCAAATATTAACGAGCGTTACATGGATGTAGCTTGGCCGAATCATAATACTCCGGAAGACAGTCTTTCTATACTAATCAGACAGCGTCATATGCAGCTGTCTCACAGGCATAAGATATCTGTAATCGATGCTAACGAAGATGGTAGCGGAGGAAATCGCTACCGGCCGCACGATTACTGGTTGCCAGCCCTTGATGGAAGTTTATTTACTTCGGAATATGGTTATGACGGACCGGGATACGGAACAGGAAATACTGTCTTTTCAATAGCGCTGTACGGACGCTGGGTAGGATTTCTGAGGGGCGATAATCCTACTCAAGTATACGAGTACGCCGATAGTTTTGTAAGCTGGTTTGCCGAGAATTCCCCCGAAACAGAATATTTCTTATATCTTATCGATGAACCGAGCGGCGAGGAAGCGCTTTCGGAGATGGCAGGATGGTGTTCTTTAATTAAGAATAATCCCGGTGATGGTAGTGAGATACCGATATTTGTTACGATAAATTTATTAAGGGTAGAAGAAGACTATGCCGATTTAATAGATATTTCGGGAACTACGTTTGGTTTTGGGGTAACGGAGGTCTGGGATGAAGCGGTCGGGAACGTTCTGGTTACTCCGGGGAAGAAATTCTACTTTTATAACGGACATCGTCCTTGCGGAGGTTCATTTTCTACGGAAGATGACGGCGTCGCTCTGCGAGTATTGCCCTGGGCGCAGTATAAAAAAAGTATCAGCCGCTGGTTTTTCTGGGAATCGACATATTATGATAATTACCAGGGAGGAATGGGGGAAACCAATGTGTTTCGGAATGCTCAAACGTTCGGCAATTATAGCGGAGATGATGAGGTAGATGGAGAGACGGGGTGGGGCTACAGTAATGGAGACGGCGTTATGATATATCCGGGAACAGATCATTTGTTTCCGTCTGAAAGTTATGATCTTCCGGGGCCTATTGCAAGTTTGAGACTTAAACACTGGCGCAGAGGAATTCAGGACGTGGATTATCTTGCCATGGCTGAAAGTATTGATCCTGTAGCAACTTACTCTATTATTGATTCGGTTATTCCTAAGGTGCTGTGGGAATACGGTTGCGCAGAAGACTGGGATCCCACGTGGCTAAGAACCGATATCAGCTGGTCGACGGATCCTGATGTTTGGGAAGCTGCGAGAAAAGATTTGGCCGAAATTATTGCCGGAGCGGGGGGTGATTTTGATATACTTGATAATTTTACCATTGAACAGAATTATCCGAACCCTTTTAACTCGATAACGAAAATTAAATTTCATATTCCTATATCGGGTAATGTTAATCTGAGTTTATACAATAATCTTGGACAGAAAGTAGAAACTCTTATAGATGGATACATAGATAACAGATATTATGAAGTTGAATATGATGGAAGTATACTTCCAAATGGCATATATTTCTTTCGACTTGAATTTGCCGGTGCTTCTCGTAATATAAAAAGTATATTGGTGAAATAATTTAGATGTTTGTTAATGAGACTTTAGATCCTAGCTTAAAAATATATTAGTTTGTTGTTCTATTCCAGGAGGGGAAATTATGCAAAATTGGAGATTTTTAACAGATAAAGAGATAGCAGGAAATACTATCTGGCAATATGCCGGTTTATTTATTGCTATACTCGGTTGTGTTATTCTGTGGCAAATTTCTTTATTCTTGTTGAAGCGAGTTGTCCATAAATTTGATGAAAAAGGCAGAAAATTTGTTAGCATTACAGTACGGGCTATAATGAAGTCGCTTCTTCTTTTTTATGTGGTAATAGGACTTAAAATAGGAGTGGCTTTTTTATCTTTGGGCAATTCGGTTTCAGTTTTTTTTCAAACTATCACAACAATTCTGTTTATAATGGCGATTGCAAGGTTGACTTTTTCTCTGGTCGATGTTGTAGATGCTCGAATGCACGATCTGGCTGTCAGTTCTGAGAGTACAGTAAGTGAGATGTTATCCGTTCTAATAGGAAGGACTCTTAAAATCGCTGTTGTTATTATTGCACTTTTGCAAATGGTGACATTGCTGATAGGCAAACCGTTGACTTCTGTACTTGCCGGTTTGGGTATTGGGGGATTGGCGTTCGCTCTGGCTGCTCAGGATACATTGAAAAACTTCTTCGGTTCCCTGGCGCTTTTCTCCGATAAACCTTTTCAAATAGGAGAACGGGTTATAATAGACGGTCATGACGGGCCCGTTGAGGATGTAGGGCTCCGTTCTACCCGGATACGAACATTGGACGGACATCTTGTTACGATTCCTAATGGTGAATTAGCCAGGATGAGCGTTCAGAATATTGGTAAGCGACCGTACATTCGAAGACTTTTTAATATAGGCATTACGTACGATACCCCGCCTGAAAAAATCGAGAGGGCTTTGGAAATCATAAAAGATATACTGAAGGATCATGAAGGTGTGAATCCCGAATTTCCTCCCCGGGTTTTCTTTAACGAGTTCAATAACGATTCTCTTAATATCCTTGTTATATACTGGTATCATCCTCCTGAGTACTGGAACTTTTTGAAATTTAGCGAGAAAGTCAATTTGGAAATTTTAAATCGGTTTAATTACGAAGGTATCGATTTTGCGTTTCCAACGCAAACTTTATATCTTGCTGGAGATGAAAAACACCCCTTAGATATCGACCTCTCTAGAGACGAACAGAACAATAAAAGTTAGAAGTTTTAGATCCGGAGTAAGTAATAAAAATTATAAGAGCACGAAAGTTTTTATTTTTGTTTTAACTAAAAACTAAGACCTGGGATCTAAGAGCTGATAATTATTGTTTAGTCTTTCTCTCGCTTAACATTAACAAATGAAGTAGAGTTCCGTAGAATAAAAAGTAAAAACTTCCTTCAATAACTATTTTTTTTGTGTCAAAATGTAGAGGTCTAAAAAAAAACAATCCTACAAGAATGGAAAAAACACCTAAAAGGCAGGTTACAAGCGACCTGTAAGATGCTACTCGATTTGCTACCTTATTTTTGCCGTCAATATAGTGAGCGCAAAGAAGATCTGTAGCCGTGAGTACTGGTGTGAACATAAAGAGTACAATAAAGTAGAGAAAATGCAGAGAAGGGGGTGTAGAGTCGGACAGGAAAAACATAACAACGGCTAAAGGAATTATACCATTAAATCCTATCCGCGTACCAATAAAAATATAAATAAAAGTTAATAGAGTTACTATTCCGCTTAAACAAAGAAGAACCTTTATGCTTTTTATCATTAAAACCCCCTTACAAGGGTAAACATATCAAGAAAAGATAAAAAAGCAAGGACTGAATATTCGACAAATATACCCGGATGTCGTGTGTTCCGTGTCTTTGTGTGAGTAAATTAGTCATAAGTCACTTGTCATTGGTCATTAGTCAAAAAA
>CAYRCN010000004.1:0-25252 GCA_964422805.1 uncultured bacterium
GTTTCATATCCGATATTATTACGCCGACAGAGAGACCAAGAGTTTCGTAAATTGGGCCCATCCATTCTTTATCTCTTCTCGCGAGATAATCATTTACCGTAACCAGATGAGCACCTTTTCCGGAAAGGGCATTTAGATATAGAGGCATCGAGGCTACGAGGGTTTTTCCTTCCCCTGTTTTCATTTCCGAGATGTTCCCCTGATGCAGAACGATTGCTCCTACTATTTGTACGTCGTAAGGTACCATTTCCCATTCCCATTCGAGATCGGTCACATTCCATTTTTTACCCAACAAAATTTCACATGTTCTTTTTACCAGCGCAAAACTCTCAACCATTAAATCGTCGACAGTTTCTCCTTCTTTCAATCTTGTTTTGAATTCTTCGGTGATCTTTGGCAGGTCGTTTTCCTGGAGTTTTTGGTATTCTTTGAATTTATTGTTTATTTCGTAGACGAGAGGATGGAGTTTAATTAAAACTCTTTCATTATGAGATGGGACAATTTTTCTTAAGAGGCTAAACACGAATTAAATCACCTCTTTCTCTGCCGGTTGAAATATAACTTACCTTTACTTCCAGGGAGTCCTCGATAAACTTTATAAAAGTTTTCGCTTCTTCAGGTAAGTTATTATAATCTTTGATGGATTTTGTGTTTTTCCATCCGGGAAAACTCTTGTAAATTGGTTTAGCTTTTTCCAATTTCCAGACTTCAGAGGGAAGATATTCCTGTTTTTCCCCGTCTATTTCATAAACAGTTGCCACTTTGACTTCGGGCAGATTATCTAACGCGTCAATTTTAGTAAGAGCTATTTCGGTGACCCCGGATATCCAGCTGCTGAATTTTAAAGCTACAAGGTCCAACCAGCCGCAATTTCTAGGTCTTCCTGTGGTTGCTCCGAATTCTTTTCCGGTATTGCGGATGAGTTCTTCTGTTTCTTTTTCCATTCGACTGGGGAAGGGGCCTTTACCTACCCTTGTGGTATAAGCTTTTGTAACTCCGATAATAGTAGAGATCGAATTTGGAGGTATGCCGCTTCCCGTTAAAATTCCTCCGGGTGTGGGATTGGAAGAAGTAACGTAAGGATATGTTCCGAAGTCTATATCTAAAAGAACTCCCTGTGCGCCTTCGAATATTATTTTCTTATTATCTTTTAGTAGTTTTCTAAGAAGTTGTACCGTATCGGTAATCATGTGTCCGTAATTTTCCCTGAATGATTCCAGGGTCTTTAGATATTCAGGCGGTAGATTGAATTTAGATAAATAATCGGGAGAGTTAATGTCGCCCATACGTATTCCTTTTCTTAGTATTTTATTTGAATATGCAGGTCCTATTGCTCTTCCTGTTGTACCGATTTTATCTTTCATTTCTTTTTCTTCTTCGAAATAGTAGGGAAGTATTAAGTGACTTCTTTTGCTTATCTTCAGGTTGTCGTTTATTTTTATCCCTCTTTGTTTTAGTTCTTCGATTTCTTTAATTAGCTGGACTATATCGATTACCACTCCGTTTCCGATTATAGATAACTTATCCTGATGAAAAATTCCTGACGGAATAAGATGCAGGGATAATTTTTCTCCTTTATATATAACTGTATGTCCGGCGTTTGCGCCTCCCTGATAGCGGCAAACTGCGTCGAACGAGCCGGCGAGATTGTCTATCAGTTTTCCTTTGCCTTCATCACCCCATTGAAGTCCTATCAGGGCAGCGTTTAGTTTATTTATCTTACCCCCCATTAGAAACTTTCTCTGTAAAATATCTGGAGTTGTCTTCCGACATTTCCAGAAAAGATATTTTTTAAATCAAACTGAATACCCATGCTTCCGGGTTGTAACTTATAACCGAGGTTAAATCGGTTCTTATCCTCATCATTAACTCCCATTATATATTCCAGGTGGAAGGTGTGAGCTTCGCCTAAATTTAAAGCCGCGTTTCCGAAAAAGTCCATTCCGTTATCGTCTTCATAGTTATAATTAGCCCCGCCCGCAAGTATTAACCCCGGGAATAATCGGGTTCCTGCAGTTACGAATAAATACTTCTTCGCGTATTCTTCAATTGGCTCATCGTTGTATCCGAAAACGCTTTCCAGTATGCCATTACCGAATAATCTTACTCTAAGGTCAAGAGCCGGGCGGTCTTCCCACTGGATATCGTTATACCCCACAATGTTTGTTCCGCCAAAGCTTGTACTTAAGATAATACCGTTCCAGATTCCGACACCGATTTTGGCTCTTAAGTTATTGATCGGTTCTTCTTTTATATGAATTAGAACTTCTCCGTGATAAAGAAGAACCGGTAACGGATTATCGATTCCTGTTATTGGTTCATAGTAGGTGGAAATCATAGAGAAAAGAAAAAGAATCATTTAACCTCCTTTATATACTGAAGCGGATGCTTCCTTCGCCGATTATATTGTTAACTTTTTGTATCATTTGTTCGTCCGGTTTTATTTTTATATCTCTGGATTTCAGACGTATTTCTTCGTAGTCATTTCTGCAGAGTATTGTAAGCGGTATTTTTCCGGAATGTTCGACTAAAACTTTTTTTACGCCGGTTATGTCTTCTTCACTTAGCCCTGCAAGATCAAGGATAAGATAAGCGGCTTTCAGATGATTTTCTATTTTATCCAAAGGCATTATTTTTTCGGCGCTGATTTGTACTTGATTGTTCATTGAGTCGGTCTTAATTCTGCCTTTTATTACTACGGATCCGAGAGAATCCAGTTTACTCCCAAATTCTTCGAATAAGTTTGGAAATACAAGTACTTCGAATGAACCGTTTTCGTCTTCTACTTTTAATTTGGCCCATCGTCGATTTTTCTTTGACGTTTTTTTCTCAACTTTGGTTATGGTTCCTCCGGTGATAATTAACTTATTTTGAGGTAAATCTCTTAGTTTTGTAGATGGGGTGAATAGAGCTTCGGCGAGCTTTTCGTATTGAGATAAAGGATGGCTGGAGAAAAAAAATCCATAGGCTTCCTGCTCGTATCTTAATTTTTCATCTTCATCAAACGGAACTGTCGGAATTAATTCTTTCTTTTTATCTCCAAACAAAGTCTCCATCTTTCTTTTCTCTTTAGTCTTTGCATAATTGATTGCATTCTGAAGGGAGGAGAGCAGAGAATGTCTATTCGACTCGAGAGTATCGAAAGCACCTGCTTTAATGAGACTCTCGATGACTTTCTTGTTGACCAGTCTTCCGCCGGCTCTTTCAACGAAGTCGAAGAAGTCCTTAAATTTTTTCTTTTTCTTTTCTTTTATAATTTCCAGTACAGCATTTTTACCGACATTTTTTATACCTCCCAGACCATAACGAATCGCGCTCTTTTTGGGAGTGAATTCATAATCCGAGACATTTATATCAGGAGGTTTGATTTCTATTCCGTGTTTTCTGGCATCTTTGATAAATTTCCTTATATCTTCTACTTCCGCGCCAATGTTGCTTGTGAGAGAGGCGGCATAAAACTCTGTGGCGTAGTGAGCTTTTAGATAAGCGGTCTGATAGGCTATTTCAGCGTAAGATACCGAGTGTGCTTTATTAAATCCGTATTTTGCAAAGGAACTCATTCGATCGAAGAGATCTTCCGCCTGATTTTTTGATATACCGTTTTTGACGCAGCCCTCGATAAACTTCTCTCCCATTGACTGCATGACGTCCATTTTTTTCTTACCCATTGCTTTTCTTAGAATATCCGCTTCACCCAGAGAAAACCCCGCGAGTATATTTGCTATTTTCATTACCTGTTCTTGATAAAGCATTATTCCGTAAGTCTCCTCTAACACGCCCTTTAGTTTTGGATGAGGGTATTCCGGGTCCATTTTGCCTTTTTTCCTAAGAGCAAATTCGTCTTGGTCTATGTTTTGAAGAGGTCCGGGTCTATATAATGCGACTGATGCTACAAGATCCGAAAAGTCGCTTGGCTCGATTTTCCTGAGCATTTTTTTCATACCTTCCGATTCAAGCTGGAATACACCCGTTGTATCTCCTCTTTTTATAAGCTCATAGGTTTTTTTGTCGTCTTTGTCTAAATTATAGATATCCAATTTATGTTTAATGTTCTTAAGGGTCTCTTGTATTACAGTAAGAGTTCTTAGCCCCAGGATATCTACCTTTAGAAGTCCGAGTTTTTCTAATGTTTCCATGGCAAATTGTGTGGTTATTACTTTCTCTTCACCCGTAGTACTTACAAAGAGAGGCACAAAGTCTGTAATATCGCCGGGCGCGATTACCACTCCTGCTGCGTGGGTGGATGTTTGTCTTATTAATCCCTCGAGTTTTTTAGCAAGTTCTATAAGTTCTTTTAAATCCGCTCTGCTTTTTATTTTTTCTCTGAGTTCACTGGAACCATTTATTGCTTCTTCGATTGAATATTCTCTTTCTATTTCTTTGGCTATTTCATCGCAGTCTCCATAAGGGATTTCAAGAACCCTGCCGACATCCCGGACTACGGATCGGGCTTTTAATATACTAAAAGTAACGATTTGGGCAACGTTTCTTTCTCCGTACTTTTTCTTAATATGCTGAACAACTTCATCTCGTCTTACATCTGAAAAGTCTATATCAACATCTGCCATAGAGACTCTTTGAGGATTCAGAAAACGTTCGAAAATAAGTCCATGCTTTAAAGGATTTACATTTGTTATTCCAAGACTATAGAGTACGAGGCTGCTTGTGGCTGAGCCTCTTCCAGGTCCGACAGGTATCCCGTTTTCTTTAGCAAAGTCTATAATATCTTTAATTATCAGGAAGTAACCGGCCAAACCCATTTCTTTGATTACTGAGAGTTCATATTGCAGGCGTTCCTCTTCTCCCGGAGTGACTCTTTTTATTCTTTCCGTAAGACCTTTTCTTGCTAGGTGTTCGAGATATGTTTCGAGCCCTTTAAATCCCTTTGGTATATTTATTGAAGGGAGCAAATTTTTATCTGTTTCAAAAGGAACGGGTATACATTTTTCTTGAAAAAGCTGTGTGTTTTCAATCGCTTGTGGTATATCTTTGAATAATTCCTTCATTTCTTCAGGTGAGCGGAGATAAAAATTATTCGTTGGCAGTTTTAAGGCGTCTTCTTCGCTGATTGTCTTTTTTGTCTGGAGCAAAAGAAGGATTTCATGGCTTTTGGAGTCTTCTTGTTTTAAGTAGTGGACGTCATTGGTTGCTATTATTGGTACTTCAAAGTTTCTGGAAAGTTCTATTAGTTGTTCATTTACTTCGACTTCCCTTTCAAGCCCGACCCGCATTATTTCTATATAGAAATCCTCCTTAAACTCTTTTTTAAAAAAACTTATTAATTCTTCCGCTTCTTTTAGTTTGTTATCAAAAACAAAAGCGGGTATTATTCCGTTTCTGCATGCGGTTCCGATAATTATTCCCTCTTTGTATTCCTTTAGTATTTCTTTGTCCAGTCTTGGTCTCTTGTAAAAGCCTTCTATATATGCAAGTGACGATAATTTCATTAGGTTATGATAACCTTTCGAGTTTTTGGCCCACAGTGTTATATGATAGTTGTCTGATTTGTTCTTTCTTCCTTCCGTTGAAAAGTATCCTTCCATTCCTATAATTGGCTTTATTTGGTTTTTTACAGCTTCCTGATAGAATTCAAATGCTCCGAAAAGATTCCCATGGTCGGTAAGAGCTACTGAATCCATCCCCAAGTCTTTTACCCGAGATATTAAATCCGGAATTTTTATTCCGCCGTCTAGTATAGAATAATGACTGTGGACATGAAGGTGAGTAAAACTCATGTTATTTTTACCTTAACCTTTCTTATCCTTTGTCTGGTTGCTTTAAGAATGGTAAATTCTAAGTTTCCGATAACCACTGATTCATTTTCTTCGGGAATTCGGTTTAGTTTCGAGAGAATTAACCCCCCCACTGTTCTTATATCTGAGTCCGCGTATTTTCCCGGTAAAATCTCTTCAAGTTGTTCAAGTTCAAAGATTCCCGGGACGATTACAGATCCGTCATCTAATTTTTTATAAATCGTTTTTTCTTTGTCTAATTCATCCTGTAATTCACCCACTATTTCTTCGAGTAAATCTTCCGTTGTAAGCAACCCTGCAACTCCGCCGAATTCGTCCATAACAATTGCGATAGAAATATGTTTTTTTTGGAACTCTCTGAGTGTAGAAAGCACGTTTTTTGTGTACGGTATGAAATAAGGTAGTCGCATCAAATCCCCAGCCAGAATTTTTTTGTTCTCGCCCCATAGTTTGAGAACTTCAGTCATATATATAATTCCAACTATGTTGTCGCGAGAGCCATCGTATACAGGTATTTTGGTATGTCTTCTTTTTCTGTAATACTCTATCAGGGTCTCAATATCTTTGTCTATAGATATACACTTGATGTCGGTTCGGGGAACCATTACATCTTCGGCAACCGTTCTATCCAGTCTGAATATAGCAGTTACCAGTTCTTCTTCGTCTTCGGAAATTACTCCTTCGTCTTCGACCTCGGCGATCAATTCTTTTAATTTCTTTTCGCTTCTAATAGGTGATTTTTTGAACCACTTAAGCACTAGTATTTTCTCGTTTTTGGGAGTATGACTCCTCCTGATGTTATTATTTTAAAACCATCCTGGATTGAAATTTTCGTTTCGATAACCTCTGATGCAGGGTAAATAAGATAATACCCTGAAGTAGGATTAGGAGATGTCGGTAGAAACACATTAAGGTATTCTTTTCCTCCTATTTTCCATTTGTCTTCGCTTGTCAGGAAAGCAAGCGTATATGTGTTTTTCCATGGATATTTTATTATTACTACTTTACTGAAAGCAGAATGGTCTATCATTATAGCATTTACAAGTTGGCGGATCGCATTATAAAGTCCTTTTACGAAGGGCAGTTTTGCCATTATTTTATCAAGAGTGTTTATAAACCATCTTCCCGTGAAACTCGAAGTAAGAAATCCAATTATATAAATGCCTATTATTACGGCAATGAAACCCAACAATGAGGATAGCGGTTTGGATATATTCGAAAACAATGAAATACCTGTAAAATACCTTCCGAAGAAACCGCCAATTTTTTGTATAAGAAACCATATAACTCCCGCAGTTAAAACTATTGGGAGAATAGCAACGAGGCCGGTTATAAAATGTCTTTTAATTTTATTTTTGAAAGCCATATTCTTTTATTAGAATAATAAAAGATTTATGTGATTAGTCAAGTATTACGAAATGAGTTTATTGTACAATTACAGCAAAGGCAGCAACAGCAAGTCCTATTTTGTATAAAATGTCTGCTGTAAATGCCAAAATTTCCCAACCGGATCTTCCTATTTTAACTTTTTCCGGAACGATAATTGTATCTCCAGGTTTTATTTTAACCGAGCCTCCCATTTTACCTGATGCACTTCTTATGTTTCCTTTCTCGACTTCTCCTGAAGCTCTTCTAATATATATTTCCTTTGTATTTGCTGTTGGTTTTGGTCCTCCTGCTATTTCCAGATAATCATTTAAGGATAATCCTTCTTTGTAAGCTATCCCCGTTGCGTTGTAAACTTCTCCTATTACCTGAACTGTTCCCGTTACCCTTGGTACATCTATTTTATCTCCGCTTTCAAGAGGTATATTTAATTGGTTCGGATCACGTAGATTTATTACAACCCTGCCTGGGTCCTGAATCTTTTTTAAGCTTTCTAACTGTTGCTCCTGCATTTTTATATACTGCAGCTGCGCGAGTTTATCTGTTTCGGATGTAATGCTTCCCATAATGGCTCTTTGTTCGGCGAGCAGTCGGAGACGTGTTTCTCTTATTAAATTCTCCATAGCTTCTGTCTGCAGCTTCTGAACTGATTTTTTTGTGAATATTGCCGCTTCAAGATAGGCGTCTTCAGTAAAGCCTCCGGCTCTGTCAATTATATCCTTAAGTGTAGTTCCGACTTGAATCGGATATGTTCCGGGATATTTAAATTCTCCAATCAGAGTAGCATATCCTAGTTCACTATAGTAAGGTTTTCTTTTTATTGATAAATAATCGAGGGGTTTGAGTTTGATTTGTAAATCATTGGTATTGTCGAGGTTTATTGTTTCTGAAAAGATTCCTTTCTCGGGATCGACTCTGAAAAGTTCAGCTTCATTTCTTGCGGAAACCCATTTTTTGGCGGCGAATATTAAGTCTCCTACTGTCATTTCAGGGTGAAGAATATAATTGCCTGGTTTTTCAACTTCTCCTGAAATACTTACATAGAATTGTTCTTCTATTTCTTTTTTTGAGAAAACTTGTAGTTTATCCCATTCTTCTAATTTAATATTTTCTTTAAGGTCGCCTTCAAGTAACTTCTCTAAATTAATTTCGATTATTTCCGGTAATTCTGCCCCTGTAAATCGTTGAATTTCCGCTCTCTTCATATATGTTCCTTTTCGTAAGTTTCCGGCTTCTTCTAAGAGATCGAGAACGGTCATACCGTCTTTTAGTTGGTAAGTCCCCTCGCTATTCACATTTCCTCTTATTTCAACATAATTATGCAGGTATGGAGGTACTTCTATTACCGTAACAAGATCTCCGTTTTCTATTTTTGTATTTTTAGACAGCCTATTAAAAGTATTTTGGTCCTTGAATTCCAGATTCTCAATAACTTTTTTATTTTCCGGAGATATTCTCTCTATCCTCATTCTTTTTGTTCCTGCTGTAGGGAGAAATCCGCCTGCCATTTCTATTAAGTCTGAAAGTTGTTCCGTATTGTTTAGTTCGTATATACCGGCTCTATTTACTTCGCCGGTTATTCCTACTACTTTTCCTATCGGGGGGACAAGTATCATATCGCCGGATGAAAATTGAAGCGAAGGTAAAGGTTTTCCTTTTACTAGTAGTTTGTATAAATCAACAATTTCCGTAGTTCCATTATTGGAAATGTATTTTATCTTTCGGAGGCTTCCCGATTTTTTGGGACCATTCGATTGGAAGAGAGGACTTAAGGGGTTTGAAAGTACTGTAATATCGTAAACCCCGGGTTTCTTGGCTTCACCAATAACGAATACATTAACACTTTTTAAGTAGCCTAAACTGACGCTAACCTCTATGTTTGAGAACTCTTCTTTAAATCTTTCACTGATTATTTGTTTGCTTTCTTTGTATGTATTTCCCCAGAGTTGTATGCTACCTATATAAGGGAGAACAATTGACCCGTCGCGGTTTATAGTTAATATCCATGAGTTATTTAGTTCTCCCGAGATGTCTATGTACAGTTCATCTCCCGGACCTAATATATAGTTATCTGCAACCGGAGCAAAAACAGGTATTTCCCTTAAAGATGTTTGAAACATATCATATCCGAATTGTTTCAATGTTACCGAAATAGAATCAAGCTGTTTGTTAACTTTATATAATTTTTTTCTTAAATTAAAATACGTCGTATCTGCAGGTATCAAATATTTGTCCTGTAAGCTGTCACTCACTAAATATTGACTTCTCAGTTGGATTTTTAAAGATTCCGCTTTTGCACGTTCTACAAGAGAGTCTCTTAGTAACTCGAGATCCATTCTTCTGGGTGTAATCATGTATTTTTCATTAAACATTTTTTCTATTGTTGAGAGCGTTTCGGCTTCTTCTACAAGAGGTTTTTCTTCTTTAAGGCTGTCTGCTAAACCAGTTGGGAAGGGATTAGTTGTTTTTCCGCCCGATTGTATCTGCTTTAGGATGCTTTGGTCTATTTGTTGACTAAAGCAAATAAAAGGCATCATTATTGAAATAAAAATCAATATTATTTTTTCTTTAAGCATATTTTCTCCGTTTTTTTAATATTTTGATACTACTATAAGTTTTAGATTTGTCAAGGGGATTCAGGGGAATAGGACGCATATGAGCGTAGGTTTTTTGGATTCTTTTAGAGAAATTGAACTACAAAGTACACAGAGAGCACAAAGATTTTATTTTTTAGCTATTTAGTCTTATCCAGACCTTTTTTTTAGTGTGAATTTAAAAAAACAATTTAAAAGGTTGAGTGTGGTGTGGTTTTGTGATCTTTGTGGTTAATATTCTGTTTTAGCAGCGCATTGACATATTTTGTATTCTAATTATAATACATCTATGAATTCTATACTTGGAAAAATCGAAGATTCTATTATATCAAAAGTTATGAAAGCTGCGGAAGAAAATAAGGCAATTAATTTTGCGGAAAACCCTATTGAGCTTTTTACGCCCGAATCTGTTATCGAAAGCGCTAAAGAGGCAATAGAGGGTGGATTTAATGGCTATATAACCAGTGCGGGAAGAAAACCTTTAAGAAAGTTAACTTCCGAAATGATTGCCAAGGAAACAGGTGTAACTTTTGATCCCGAGGAAGAAATTACCATAACTTCAGGAGCCAGTGAAGCTTTTATATCTTCGATGTTAAGTCTTGTTGAGGGAGAGAATGGTGTTGTTATCCCTGAACCTTTTTACGAAAATTATGTGCCCATAGCTGAATTGAGCAGGGGTAAGCCTATATTTTTATCCCTTGCTGATCCCGATTATTCTTTTCATTTTACAGATTTTAAGAAATTGCCGACCTTTAAGGTTTTTATTCTTAACAATCCACACAACCCGACCGGAAAAGTTTTTAATTCCGAAGAGATTAAAGCAATAGGAAACACCGTTCTTGAGAGGGAAGGATATTTGATAGTCGATGAAACCTATAAACATCTTTTGTATGGCGGCGAGTATATATCGCCTCTACAGATCGAAGGCCTTAGAGATAGAACAATTGTTATCGGTAGTTTTTCTACTATTTTTTCTGCGCATGGCTGGAGGCTAGGTTATGTTGCGGCAAAAGCACCAATAATGAAAGAGATAAGAAAGGTTCATTATTATAGCTCTATTTCTGCTCCTGTTCCGTTCCAATGGGCATTTGAGAATTTTGATATGCAGTCTAATTTTATAGAAAATCTAAAAGCTAGGTATAAAGAAAAGAGAGATTTTTTGTGCAGGGCGCTTGAAAAAGCCGGATTTAGTTTCTATACCCCTGATGGAGGATACTATATATTTGCCAATTTTGAGGAAGTCTGGGACGGTAATGATTGGGGTTTTTACAAGTATTTGCTTAAGAATAAAAGTGTGGTAATCGTTCCGGGTTCAGCTTTTTATTCCGGAAAAAATAAAGGAAAGAAAAAAATCAGATTTACTTTTTCTCAATCTGATTCTAATCTCAAGGAACTCAGTTCGATTTTATCGGCAGGAATTACTTAAAACTAATTTCCGATTTGCTTTTTTGTAAGAAGGCCATTCTAATTTTTCTTGGTAAATCAAATATTAAAATTTAAAGAGCAAAATGACAAATAAAAATGCAAAATTATCTGTTTCCTTTTAGGTTCATAGATTTTTTTAATGTATTTTTGAATTTTGATTTGTAATTTTACATTTTGATATTTAATTTTTACTTTTCGTCGATTCTATTGGATTCGGTTCTACTAAGGCAGTTTTTGAATGTTAGTATACTTTGTGGTTATATAGGCTAACCTAATGTTCGTATTCCCACATGGAATAAAAGGATTTCAATCTTCTCCTGTTGGGACTCTTCCGAAGTTTGTTCAGAGCGTTTTCTTCAATTTGTCTTATCCTTTCTCTTGTGACTTTGAACATCAGTCCTATTTCTTCAAGAGTTTTGGTTTCACCGTCTGCCAGCCCGTAACGTAGTTCCAATACCTTTCTTTCCCTTGAGGATAAGGTGTTGTCCAAAACCTCCAAAAGACTTTCGCTTAACAATGATAGCATTGCTTGTTTTGCAGGAGATGGCGTTTCTTCTTTGGCAATTATATCTCCAAAAAGTAACTCTCCGTCCTCGGAAACAGGTTCGTCCAGTGATTTTGTCGAATCGCCTAAAGTTTGAGCAAATCTTATACGCTCCTTTGAAATTCCAATATACTTGGCTATTTCCTCAAGAGTAGGTTTGATGCCGTTTCTCTGCAGAAGGTCTCTTTTTGACTTCGTTATCTTGTTTATAAGTGTTAAAGTATGAGTGGGAATTGAGAAAGAATCGGATTGTTCCGCAAGAGTCTTTATTATAGCCTGTTTAATCCACCATATACCATACGTCGAGAATTTATAACCTTTTCGATGGTCGAATTTTTCGACTGCTTTTATCAGGCCGGCATTGCCTTCCTGGACGATGTCCATAAAACTAACACCACTTCTTTTGAATTTTTTAGCAATAGAAAAGACCAGGCGGATATTTCCCTCAATTAGTTCTCTTTTTGCCTGACAGAAAAAATTTTCCCATTTTCGAACATTTCTATATATGTAGTTTACTTCTTTCCAGTCGGAATGGATTTTGAGTTGAAAGTTTTTGATTTCTTTAATTATTTCCTTTAACTGTTTTTTTAAATTTTTTCTTTCTTTTGCAGAACTTACTTTTTTAAATTCTTCTCTTAAGCTTCTGACATGAGTCACTTTTTTCTTAAACTCGTCGTGTATTTCCGCCTGTAAGTGCATGAGTTTCTTAAGGTAAGGCGTTTGTATTCGGAATTTTAATATGTATTTAATTATGTTATTTTCATATCGCTTGTATTTGAATTTATAAATCCTTTTTCCTTTTTTGAGATAAGCGTTCTTATATTTTATAAGTTTTGATTGCCATTTTTCAATACGTTTCATTAATTTAAATAAGCTTTTTTTATCTTTATGCCCTTCATAATTTTCATTCCATTTATGGGTATCTAAGTATAAAAACTGCTTGATAAGAAATGGAGATTTTTCTATTTCTTCTTTATATAATAAGAACCTGTCTATTACGGGAAGAGATCTGAATAAGTATCTGGAAATCATGGTGCGGCCTTTTTCTAATTTCTTACCAATTTCGTATTCTTCTTCTTTTGTTAAAAGAGAGGTTCCGTCAATGTCGCGAAGATAAAGTTTCATAGGTTGATCTAAAGCAGCAGGAGAAATTTTAACTGAACTGATATTATAATCCAGGTATTTTTCTTCTACGTCATCCTCTTCCGGTATCTCTTCTAATTTGTCTCCTATTTCGGATAAAATTTCGTTTAATTTCTCATCTGTTATATCTAATTTTTCTTTTAGTTCATCAAGATAAATGTTTCCGTCTTTATCCATGAAGTTTAAAATTTCTGACCAGAAGAGGTTTTTATCTTCCAAGCAATTCTCCTTTTTTAAGTTGCTCCCTTTCTGCCTTGAGTTCATCTATTTCCTTGCATAGTAATGTTTCGTTTTTTTCTTTGTTCTCCCTCTCGTTGATTTTTTGTAGCTCCGTTATTTTTTCTTCAATTAACTTATTTAAATAATATTTTTTTAAACTTATTGCACAAGTCATAACCGAATTTACAGGTACTCCACTTTTTTTCATTACGTATTCGACAAAAGGTGTAGGAAGGGAATTTATTATATCTTTTGTTTTTAAATTCGCGCCTTCTTTTATCAACCTGTAGGTTTTTTTTAGGTGAGGGTTTTGAAAATGTTCCTCTTTTATTATATTAAAGACAATAGCGCTTTCCTCCGGTTTTTCCAGCATCGCGAATATTATATCTAATTCAAGTTCTTCTCTTTCACCAATGTTACTCTTTTTATAAGGAATAATTGTTGTTTTGTCTACTTTAGTTTTAGCCAACAATTCATTTCTGATTGCGAGTTTTTTTGCGATAAAGTCTTTATAAATTTCTCTTTTTGTAGGATCTCTAATTACTTCAAGCATTGACTTAATTTCGTCTACAGCTTTTGAAAGCTCAATAGGAGAACTGAGTTTGTATTTGTTTTTTATTCTATCAAGCATCCAATCCATGAAGTCGTTGGATTTTTTTATTAACTGCTCGAAAACCTGTTTTCCTTCTTTTACTATTATCTCGTCAGGATCTTTTGCTTTTCCTCCCTTACCTATCTTTACGTTAATTCCCTCGCCGAGCAGCATTCCTAAAGATCTTAATGTTGCTGTTTTTCCGGCGTTATCCTCATCAAAAAAAAGAACTACTTCTTTTGCGTATCTTGAGATTAATTCTGCCTGATCCGTTGTAAGAGATGTTCCAAGGCAGGCTACAGCATTTTTTATTCCTGCCTGATAAAGTGAGAGGAAATCGAAATATCCTTCCACAAGTAAAACTTTTTCTGTTTTCCTTATTTCTTCTTTAGTATGATGCAAACTATAAAGATTTTTACCTTTTTTGTGTATTGGTGTATCCGGTGAATTAAGATATTTTGGTCCTTTTTTACTTAATCTTCTTCCTCCAAAACCTATAATCCTTCCCGAAGTAGAAAATAGGGGAAATAGAAGACGCAAGAAAAATGTATCTTTTATCCCTCCGTTACTTTTTTTCACTAGACCGCTTTTCACTAAGTCTTGTATTTTAAATTCTTTCTTCGCTTTCGGAAGAAAATTACTTCCGTATGGCGCAAAACCTAATTTGAACTCTTTTATTGTTTCTGTATTGACAGCTCTTTTTTTTAAGTAATTAAGTACTTCAGGTGATTTTAAAAGTTCCTTATGATAGAAATCTACAGCAAAGTCGTGTATTGAATATAGGATTTCATTCTTTCCTTCAAACTTCCCGATCTGTATGCCGACTCTTTCGGCTAATATACGAACAGCTTCCGTAAAAGGTACTTTCTCAAACTCCATTACGAATGAAATAACATCTCCGCTTTTTCCGCAGCCAAAACAGTGAAATATATTTAATGCTGGCGAAACATGAAAGGAGGGAGTGTCGTCTTTGTGAAAAGGACAGTTGGCAACGTAATTTTTGCCCGCTTTTTTCAAAGGAAGATAATCTCCAATGAGGTGAGTTATTTCTATTTTTTCCTTAATTTGGTTTATAACCTCATCAGACACAAGCATAACGTTAAATTTTAAGGTTTTTTTCGACTTTCGCAAGCCCCATACAGGCTAAATCTGACTTTATTTGGGTTGACTTGTGGTTTAGTTTTTTTCGTTTATTTCGTGGTTAGGTTTAAGTAAGTAAATGAGTTGATGAGTAGATGAGTCGATTTTTCTTTACCCATTTACACATCTACTCATCTACCTTTTTACTCCTCTGTGTTCTTTGCATGAGATTAATCCGATGTTGTAGATTGGTGGGGAATTTGTACTCATTATAGTTCTTCGATTGGAGCTGCTTTCGGTGGCCAAAGTTTAGAAAAAAATAAATCCTTCGTAAACTTATCGTCCCTTAGGTCTTATATTTGAACATCTTAGCGAAAAATAGGAATTAGGTTTTTTTCTTAAAAAAATTACTTTTACCCCTTGACAAAATGGAGAATGTGATTATAATTGTGGGTAGTAGTGGTGGAAAGTGGGGAATAGGTTTTAAGGGTAAGGAGGAAAGAATGTATTTTATAGGAAATGACGTACACTCTGTTGACCACAAGGGGAGAGTATTTGTTCCTGCGAAGTTCAGGTCTGTTTTATCTAAAGATGATGAAGGTAGTTTTTATATAGCAAGGGGTTTTGAAACGTCTCTTTTGCTTTTTCCTCTTTCGGGGTGGAATGAATTTGTGAAGGAGCTTTCGAATAAAAGATATTCTCAGAAAAGTATAAGAGAGGCTATAAGGGCTTTTTCCTATGCCGCGGAACTTCTTTCCATGGATTCCCAGGGTCGTATTGTCCTTCCGGGGGCGCTTCGAGATTATTCGAGAATCGAAAATGAGGTTTTCTTTCTTGGGGCTATTGATAAAATTGAATTATGGTCTCCTTCCGTTTACGAAAAATATTCTAAGGGGAGCAGCAATATAGATGAATTGTATTCAAAGCTTGGTATGTAATGAGAGCCTAATGCAAAACACCACTGTTCATCTTCCGGTAATGGTAGACAAGGTGGTTGATTATCTTATATGGAATAAAGAAGGCGTATATGTCGATGCCACCCTTGGGTGTGGTGGCCATTCTCTTGCAATCCTTGAAAATTCAAATGCTTTTGTAATCGCCTTTGATCTCGATAGCAGGCAAATTGAGATTGCGGGTGAAAGATTATATGAATTCGGTGAGCGGTCTGTGTTAATACGCGGCAATTATAAGGATATGGAGAATTCTTTCGATGGTAAGGTTGACGGAGTTCTTTTCGATTTTGGTTTATCCTCCTATCAATTGGACGATTCAAAGAGAGGCTTTTCTTACAGGAAGGATGGGCCTCTTGATATGAGATTTGGAAAAGGAGGCTTAACAGCGGCTGATATAATTGAAATATGGGATGAAGAAAAAATTGCGGATATTCTTTATTATTACGGTGGGGAGAGGGCATCGAGAAGGATTGCAAAAAAAATAAAAAAAGAAAAACCCAAAACTACAGGTGAGCTTGCACTTCTTGTAAGAAAAACCGTTCCGAGGAGCAAAGCTCACAAGCATCTTGGCAGGGTTTTTCAGGCTTTTCGTATAGCTGTTAACGACGAGTTACGGAATATTGAGGAAGGAATTTTAGCGGCATCAAAAGTTTTGAAGGTAGGGGGCAGGTTGGTGGTTATAACCTATCATAAAGATGAGGAGAAGTTAGTTTACAAAAAAACAAACGAAGAAGGACTGAAGCCCCTGTTTAAAAAGCCGTTTAAGCCTACCAAAGATGAATTTCGACGTAATCCCAGGTGTAGAAGTGCTCATTTGAGGGTTTTTGAAAAATGAGAGCGGTGAAAATATTATTTGTGATTTTGATTTTTATTTCGCCTTTTATCTTACATGTTTGGAAAAAAAATATGATCAATGCACTTAATATAAAAATATCAAATTTGACTACAGAAGTTCAGAATCTTGAGAGAAGCGTCGCTATACTTTGTTCTAAATGGAGAAAAGAGACTAGCCCCGGTGTTGTCGAAGGAAAAGCAAGGGAAATCCTTAATATGAGATATCCAAAGAGAGGCGAGATGTTTACAATAGAAGATTTTAATTTTTGAAGGTAAAACTAATGAGAAATAAATTCTTTAGAGGAAAAACCAGAATATTAATTCTTCTATTCGTGAGTCTCTGGTTTTTGGTTTTTTGCAGGCTTTTTTATCTTCAGGTTATCAGAACTGATGAGATTAGTAGACAAACGAAGGAAGAGCAGCTGCGTTTACTTCCTATTGAGTCGAGAAGAGGAAACATCTTTGACAGGGAAGGCCGGGTTCTTGCTACGGATTTGAAAATGTTTACGCTCTATGCAAAGAAAAGCCTGATTAAAGATCCGAAAAGTATTGCAAAAAGGCTCTCGGATTGTCAATTGGGGAGCGAAGAGAGATTGTTGAATCTTCTTTCGGATGATGCTGAATTTATAAGAATTGCCAGGGGAATTTCGGATTCGGTTGTAAAAGAAATAAATATTCCCGGTGTATATGCCGTAAAGGAATGGTTTAGATTTTATCCCTCGGGTCTTTTGGGAAGGACTCTTTTGGGCTCGCTCGACTGGAGAAGAGAAGGCATATTAGGGGTTGAAAAACAATATAACGAGATTCTTAAGGGCGAAGACGGTTGGGCGTACTTCCTGGAAGTGCCTCGGCGGTCAGGCATTAACCTTCTTAAGCGTTCTGAAAACGATTATAAAGATGCCGCCGAAGGTTGTAATGTTCATCTTACAATAGATCTTGATGTGCAGTCGATCATGAACGAAGAATTGGCAATTTTAAAGGAGAGAACAGGTGCCACTCAGGTTATGGGTATCTGTGTCTCTGTGAAAACCGGAGAAGTTCTTGCTATGGTTAATTTTCCGGAGTTCGATCCCAACAGGGGTTGGAGGCTTAATGCATGTACCTCCTGGGAATTTGAACCTGGTTCTATTTTTAAATTAATCCCTGCTTTTGCTTATATAAGAGAAGGTTTTTCGATTTCCGACACATTGGTAGATTCTACCACTATTAAATTTGGTGGTAAGTTGTTTAGAGATGCACATCCTCATTCAGCGTATACTTTTAGAGAAGCCATGATTTATTCCTCGAATGTTGCATTTATAGCAGTCGGAGAAAAAATTGGTAAGAAAGAATTTTATAATACTGCCAGACTCTTTGGCATTGGTTGCGAGAGTGGAATTGATTTGCCTGTGGAGTATTCTGGTAAATTGCCTCATCTTCCACGAGGACGGGATATAAGACTTGCTACAGTTTCTTTCGGTCAGGGCGTTTCTGTAACTCCATTACAGATGTTGATGGCTTATCAGGCGGTCGCAAATAATGGAATTCTACTCAGACCAAAGGTGATGAAGAGTATCGAAAAGAATGGCAGAATTATCAGGAGAAGCAAAAAAGAAGTTATTAGGAGAATCGGAAGTCCGGAAGTTTGTGATACTTTGCTCAATATTCTAAATAGTGTAACAAAGGAGGGTACAGCTATTTCTGCTTCTTTCTCATTTGTTCCTATAGCAGGGAAAACCGGAACCGCATGGAAGATTGAGAATGGCAGCTATGTCAAAGGCAAGTATGTTTCCTCTTTTATAGGCGTTTTTCCTTATCCTGATCCGGAATATGTTCTGGGGGTTTTTGTAGACAACGTCGAGTATCCTTATTATTATGCTTCCGAAACAGCCTGTCCTTCTTTCAGGAAAATTGCAAGTAGAATTGTAACGCATAAGGGTTATAGGAGTAAGTTTTTATAAATTATGAAAATTGATGAATTGCTAGAAGGTGTTGAAATCACAAAAAGAACAGATGCAGTAGATGAAATTACTGGTATTGCTAATGATTCCAGGACGGTTAGAAAAGGATACCTTTTTGCTGCAGAGAGAGGAGAAGCCTTTGATGGGCACGATTTTCATAAAGAAGCTCTGAATAATGGAGCTTGTGTTATTTTGATAGAAAAAGAAATATCTGAAGATATTCCATATATTCTTGTTCCAAATACCAGAAAGGCTTTTTCCAGAATTGCTTCTAATTATTATGGAAATCCTTCTGGTAAGCTAAGAGTTATAGGCGTTACAGGTACTAATGGTAAAACCACCACTTCTTACCTCCTTTCTTCCCTTTTCCCGAATTCTGTTTGTTTTAGCACGGTAAAGTATATTGGTGTTAGCAGTGAAATTAAAGCCATAAACACGACTCCTTCACCTATTTTACTGCATAGAGAAATAGCCGGAGCCTGCGAAAGAGGGTTGGATACCGCTATTCTTGAAGTCTCTTCCATAGGTCTCGATCAGGATAGAGTTTCAGATGTGGATTTTGATTATGCTGTTTTTACGAATATTACCAGAGACCATTTAGATTACCATAAGAATTTTGAAAATTATCGTAAAGCTAAAGCGAAATTTTTCGAAGGCCTAGGAGAGAATAAAATAGCGGTAATAAACGCTGATGACCCCGAGGCTCCGTATTTTATTGCCTGTGCAAATTCGAAAGTCGTGACTTTCGGATTTAAAAGAGGCAATGTTATAGGAAATTTACTGCAGAATTCGGGAAAAGGTTTAAATTTGAAAATTGATGGGATGGGTAGAAGTTTGGAAGTTTTTAGTCCCCTGATAGGGAATTTTAATGCCTCGAATGTTCTTACAGCAGTGGTTGTCGGCATACTGGAGAATCTGAGTGATTCCGAGATTAAGGAGCGTATAGCAAAATCGAAACTTCCTCCCGGAAGACTGGAGAGAGTTGAATCTCCGGAAGGTATTTCGGTTTTTGTAGATTATGCTCACACTCCCGATGCCTTATTCTCTGTTATTTCTTCACTTAAAGAATATAATCCGTCCAGGATAATAACTGTTTTTGGGGCGGGAGGACACAGAGATAAAGGTAAAAGAGGATTAATGGGAGCTGTTGTCTCAGCGCTTTCAGATGTGATAATTGTTACATCTGATAATCCTAGAGATGAAGAGCCGGATGACATAATCGACGATATATTCGAAGGAATTTCAAACAAAAAGGCGATTAGGTTAAAGGATAGAAAAGAAGCAATTTTTAAAGCCCTCTCAACCGCGGAAGAAGGAGATTTTGTTTTGATTGCGGGGAAGGGACACGAAGATTATCAGGAAATAAAAGGGAAAAGGATTCCTTTCTCGGATAAAAAATGCGTAAAGGAGTTTTACAACTATGAGAGAAATAGAGCTTAAAAAGATTGTTGAAGTATTAAAAGGTAAGTATTTGGGAGATAAAAGTATGAGCCGTATGTATTCAAGTGGAATATCTGTAGATTCGAGGACAATCAAGAAGAAAGAATTATTTTTTTCTCTTGAGGGAGAGAATTTTGATGGTCATAGTTTTGTGGGTGAGGCTATTTTTAAATCGGGTCTTCCTGCTGTTGTATCTAAGAAGGTCAAAAATAAAGAAGTTATTTTAATTGACGATACGCTTAAGGGCTTAGGGGATTTGGCTTCATATTATAAAGAAACAACTGGTGTTTTCACAATAGCGGTTACTGGCTCATACGGAAAGACCACGACAAAAGATTTTATAGGGTCTATTTTTGGTAGAAGTTATTCTACCCTCGTATCTTATAAAAATTATAATAATCTTGTCGGTGTTCCTTTAAATTTATTTAAATTGAAAGATGAGAAAATTGCGGTTCTTGAATTCGGGACCAATCAATTTGGTGAAATAAAGAGGTTGTCTGAAATTGTGAAGCCTGATATCGGTGTGATTACGGGTATCGGCGAAGCTCATCTGGCGGCTTTCAAGGATAAAAGAGGAGTTTTGAAGGAAAAGTCTGATATTGTAGCCGGACTTAAAGGACCCTTGTTTGTTAACGGAGATGATCCGCTGCTTCGAGATTTTAGTGGGAGCAAAATTGTTAAAGTAGGTTTTTTAGAGGATAACGATTTTACCTTTAAAATATTGCAGGAATCAATCGATGGTACTGTTTTTTCAACCTCGGATATTAATTTCTGGATTAAATTACCGACACTTGGAATGTTGAGATGCGCTATGTTTGCTGTTTCTGTCGCGCTTCATTATGGGATTCCACGTGAAGATATTCAGGAGGGTCTAAAGACAGTGGCAAAATCTTCCCACAGGATGGAAATTAAGAGAACGGAAATATTTAATATTGTTGATGACACTTATAATAGTAATCCACAATCTCTTTTAAATGCTGTTTCTTTTCTTTCTCTTATGCCGGGCAGAAAAATAGTTGTCCTTGGTCCGATGCTGGAATTAGGGGAGAATAGTTATTCTATTCATAAAGAGATCGGTAAAAAACTTAAGTTCAGAGTTCATAAGTTGATTGCAATTGGTGAAGAAGCCCGGGGCTTTGTTGAGGGATATGATGGCGGGTATTGGGTACCCAATAAAGAGAAAGCCCTTAAGAAACTTCACGAAATAATTAACAAAGGTGATACGGTATTGTTTAAATCTTCACGAGCATTAAAACTTGAAACTATGATTGAGCAATTACAGGAGGAAAATTGTTTTATTTACTCTCGCCTCTAAGGGAAAATTTTATTATTTTTAATTTATTGCGCTATATAACGTTTCGTTCCGCTTATGCCGCAATTACATCTCTTTTGATTTCACTAATATTAGGGAGAAGATTTATTGTCTTTCTTAAAAATAAAGCTCTTACCGAATCTATTTCAAAGTGGATAAAGGATACCCACGGAAAAAAGGTGGGAACTCCAACGATGGGTGGATTATTAATTATAATTTCTCTACTTGTTTCTGTTATGCTCTGGGCTGATATAAGGAATATTTTTATTCTTTATCTAATTGGTATTACTGTATGGATGGGTATTTTTGGGGTATTTGACGATTATATAAAGGGGAAAAGAGGAGACGGCTTTAATGTTTTGACTAAAATATTAATACAAATTATACCTGCCGTTTTTATTGGTGTTATGTTTGTTCTTTTTCCTCTTAAGGGTGGTTATGAGACGTTGACAATAGCACCTTTCTTTAAAAACGTTTTTATTAACCTTGGCTATTTTTATATACCTTTCATTATTTTAGTAATAATAGGAACGACTAATGCAGTTAATATAACGGATGGCATGGACGGTCTTGCGATTGGGCTTTCAAGTATTATAGCTATAGCATTTGCCATTGTTGCTTATGTTACAGGTAACATAAAATTTGCGGAATATCTTAATTTGCTTTACATTCCGGGAAGCGGAGAAGTAACTGTTTTCTGCGCAGCATTTGTTGGTTCCTCCATTGGCTTTTTATGGTTTAATTCGCACCCGGCGGAAATTTTTATGGGTGATACTGGTTCTCTTGCAATCGGCGGAATATTGGGGTTAGTCGCGATTCTCCTGAAGCATGAATTTTTATTATTGGTAATTGGAGGTGTTTTTGTAATAGAAACGTTGTCCGTTATTCTTCAGGTTGCTTCGTTTAAGTTGACAGGTAAACGAATTTTCAAGATGGCTCCTATTCATCACCATTTTCATCTTGTTGGCTGGCAGGAATCAAAGGTGGTTATTCGATTCTGGATTTGGGGTATAATGTTTGCTTTACTTGGACTAAGCACGCTTAAGATAAGGTAGAAGGATACAAATGATTGGCGTTATTGGTTATGGACGAAGCGGAAAGGCGGTTGCGAAATTGATAGAGAGTTTAGGTGAGAAACCTTTTGTGAGTGATTTAAATCAGAATAGTTCTGATATACCGTATGCATGCGAAGCGGGCGAACATACTGACAAATTGCTCGAAATGGACTTGTTGGTCGTTTCTCCGGGTGTACCACTTACTATTCCTATACTTATAAAAGCGAGAGAAAAAGGAATACCTGTTATAGGGGAAGTAGAGTTTGCTTCAAGATATATAAAAGGAAGGATTGTTGCGATTACTGGCACTAATGGTAAAACTACTACTGCTGCAATGACTCAGCATATACTGAAAGGATCTTTTGGAGAGAAGGTTCTTCTCGGAGGAAATATATATCCGGGAGTGCCCTTGAGCAGTCTCGTCGCGAAAAGCAAAGATGATTCTGTAACTGTTATAGAAGTTTCTTCATATCAATTGGAAAGAATTAAAGATTTCCATCCATGGATTTCCGCAATAGTTAATGTCTCTCCTGATCATCTGGATAGGCATACAGATTTTGAAGAATATTTAAACGTAAAATTAAACATTTTTAAAAACCAGAACGCTAATGATTATTCAATACTTAACAAAGACGACCCTGCCCTTGCGTCTCTTAATCTGTCTTCGAAAAGTTTATATTTTTCTCTTAAGGAGAAAAGTGATATTTATTTTAATGGTTCTGTTTTTGTGCGAGATGGAAAAAATAAAGAAGTTTTCAGTAAGGATGACTTATTTATGCCGGGAGATGCATTTATAGAAGATGGAATGATTGCCGCTCTTATCTCTAATATTATAGGTTTAGACTGGGAATCTGTCCGGGAAAGAATTCGTTCGTTTCCCGGAGTCGAACATAGAATGGAAACAGTTTTTAAGAATGATAACATGTGGATTATTAATAATTCTATGTGTACAAATCCTGTTGCTTTTTTGAAATCTCTTGAATGTTTTCCTAGTTCGTGTGTTATTATCGGCGGAAGAATGAAAGTTGCGGACATTAGTCCTATAGTTAATGCGGTGAAAAAATTCGCCAAGTTTGCCGTTCTTATTGGAGAGTCGAGTGAGTCGATTGCCGATAGTTTAAAAAATATAGGATTCGAGGATTGTGTACTTGCTTTTTCTATGGAGGATGCCATAGGGAAAGCTATAAGTACAAGGTGTGACAGAATAATTCTTTCTCCGGGAGGCTCGAGTTTTGACCGGTACAGAGACTTCAGGGAAAGAGGAGATATTTTTAAGAAATTAGTGAGGAAAATTTATGGTTAAACCGAGGGGAATAAAAATAGGAGTGGTAGAGGTCATTCCTTTATTGCTTGGCGCTTTTGGACTTATTATGGTTTTCTCGGCAAGTTCCGGTATTTCTGTTTACAAAAGTGTGGTACCTATTTCTTTTGTTAAACAGTTAATTTTATTTGTTTTTGGCGTAGGTCTGTTTTTTCTTACTTCTAAAATAAAGGTAAAATTCTGGGAAGAATTTAATTTGTTTTTTATTATCTTAGCGGGTTTTCTACTCGTATTAACATATTTTCATGGCCTCGAAATCAATGGAGCGAGAAGGTGGTTGGCAATCAGGGTATTTAATACGAGATTCTCTTTTCAGCCGTCGATTTTTGCCCAGTTTGCTCTGGTTGTTTTCTTTGCGAAAAAGAGAGATTTTGGTATTTCAATCTTTGTTATTTCTGTTATTATGGGATTGATTATTATTCAGCCAGATATTTCAATGGCTTTTCTTACTTTAATTATTGGTACGGTAATGTTGTTTTTAAACAGTACTAATGACGGTAAAGTCGCGGCTTTCTTTGCAATAATGCTTCTTATAGGGGTGATTTTTATATCACGGGAGGGATATGCTGTTAGCCGGATAAATAATCACATTAATAGTGAGTCTGTAAACGCCACGGTTCAGGCTATTTCTCATGGTGGTTTTTCGGGATTGGGGTTGGGTAGCGGAATTGAGAAGTTCTTTTATATCCCTTTACCGGATTCGGATTTTATCTTTTCAATAATAGGTGAGGAATTGGGGTTTACCGGATGTCTTTTTATTGTCGGATTATTTGTTGTTTATTTCATAAGTGCAATAAAGTCAAGTCTAAGAGCTTCTAATGAATATTCTTCTTTGTTAGGATTGGGTCTGGTTTTATTTATAGGAGTGTACGCTTTGTTACATATTTACGTATCCCTGGGAATTGTACCGGTTACAGGCATACCTTTACCTTTTATATCCAGTGGGGGTACTGCTTTAATCATGGCCTATATGGCAGGAGGTATTATTGTCTCAATCGAAAAAAACAATAATCGTATCAGGGGGAGGGACGGGAGGACACATCTATCCGGCTCTCGCAGTCGCTCGCAAAATAGAGGAAAAAGGGTACAGGGTGATTTATATAGGAAGCGGTTCTGGACTTGAGAGAGACTTTGTTGATATGAAAAATATGTATTTATTACCGACAGTAGGTTGGGTAAATAAGAATTTAATAGGAAAAATTATTTTCGTTTTCCGATTTATTCCCGGATTTTTTTTCTCGGTATGGTTAATTATCAGGAAAAAAGTTTGCGCGGTTTTTCATACAGGGGCTTTTGCTTCTTTACCTGTTAGTATGGCAGCAGTTCTCTTAGGCGTACCTATATTTACCCTTGTTCTTGATTCAAAACCCGGAAAAGCTGTTAATTTTCTTTCCAGATTTTCGAAGGAAGTATTTTTACCCTACGAGGAGGAATTTTCCTCTTTAAAGGGAAGAAAAAAAGTTGTGACGGGTATTCCCGTAAGAGAGGGACTTACACGCGGGAAGTATGGGGAAGCCATCAATTATTTTTCTCTAATGCCTGGTAAAAAGACATTATTGGTAATCGGAGGTAGCCGTGGAGCGAAGTTTCTTGCCGAGCTTTCAGGGAAATTGATTCCCCTGATGAAAAAAGACTGGCAATTCATTATTCAGAGGGGAGAT
>CAYRCN010000005.1:0-24864 GCA_964422805.1 uncultured bacterium
ATACTCAAATTTGGAAAGCCACTTTATTTTGATGAATATTATGGCAAGCCTTATAGTAGAGAAACATTAAAAATCGTAACCGAGAAAATAATGAATGAGATAAAAATACTATTGAACTCGGATAAATTATAGGAGGCAAACCATATCAGTATTTGAGAAAATAAAAAGAATTGTAGCGGAAGAATTTGACGTAAAGACAACGGACATTTTGCTGAAAAGCTCTTTTGCGGACGACCTTGGAGTAGATAGCCTTGGTTATGTTATACTACTACAGGCACTCGAAGAAGAGTTTAATATGGAATTTCCGGATGAAGAAACAATGAATCTTAGAACTGTTGAAGATGCCGTGAAATACATAGAGAGTAAAATACAAGAATAGATATGGAATGTGAAACACCTAAAAACGGTTAAGCCGGCAAAGCAATTACGGTATGTACCGGGCTAGGGGAACCGTACATTAATTTAGGTCTTAGATAATTGAGCCACGAGTCACCAATCAAAAGTCAAAATTTTTGTTAGTGGGTTGGTGGGTTTATGTTTTCTTACTAACCCCTAACCCCCAAATCCTATATCCTAAAATTGCCGACTAACAGACTAACATGGTTATCTTCGTGTTCTCTGCATCTCGGTGTGAGATTTTCCCTTATTTCGTCTCTATAAGCAAGAATTTACTGCATGTTTTAGTACTGCCGCCGCAGTTCGCGGTTTCTATCACACAGATGTGATATACGCCTACCTTATTGAAATCATATTTTATTTCGTATAAATCCTGGTCTTTTTTTATTACCTTTTTCCCGTCAGGTTCTGTTATTTCCCAGGTAATTTCTTTCTTGCCTTTGCATTTTTTAAAACAACTGCTCTCAAGACGTAATCCGAGTTCCTCCGTTTTCCCCAAATCGAGGGTATTGAAAGAAATCGTTTTGAAATCTTTCTCTCCTGAAATCGCGTAGAGCACCTTGAGACAATAGGCGTTCCCGCATCCTCCTCCGGGGGCTAATCCGGCAATATCGTCCGGGTCAAGAGGTTTGGTTTTTCTCTTTTCCGAAATAAAAACGTTGAACAAGGCATCGCATGAACTTCCATCCTCGCAAAATTGAGTAACGGTAACCTTATACAATCCCGGGTAAGGAAAATCATATAATGTCTTCTTCGCGTTAACCGTAATCGGAGGAGGTAAAAACACTATAGGCGCTCCGAATGCGGCACTCACCACAAGAGGAGACTGAATCGTTATGCTTTGCGGACCGGGAGAACAATTCTTGCCGCAGTCTCCTTTGAGGGAGATTGTTTGCTTAATACCTTTTTGAAGATTACGGACAGTGGTATTATTCTTCATTGGCTTACCGTTTATCAGGGGTGTCACAACGCATTCACATTCAACGGAATCGATTGGGGTCGGTTTATGGTAAGGTTCGGTCCTCATTCTCCTCGGATTAAGTCCCCGTAAAGGGCTTTCGCCAATCAGATTTCCCTCTCCGTCGTGAGCCCCAACTCTCCATCCTCCGGCAGGGAGTGTTTGCCTTCCCATTCCCTCTCTTTCTCTTTCGCTTTCGGGATAACAGACATTCCCGCCTTCAGGGGGATTCCCCTCCCGCTGTCCGATTCTTTCAGTCCGTTCCACTTCAGGCTCACAGCAGTCTTCTCTTCTTTCACGTGAAGGGAAACTGTGTTCTATTGTTACTCTGCCGTCAGGATGGCACCGTATTACAAACGTCATAAAGCAGGCTTTGTCGCCCAGGGCTCTTCTTAACGCCTGTTCGGCCTCCCTCGCGCATTCGCCGTCGCCCGGTATACGGATCTCGCCGATCCCTTCTCTGCAGCATCTATCATACCAGCCCTCACCCAGTTCCGAAAGAGCTTGCTCCATTTCTCCCCTGATTCTTTCGCGTTCTTCCTCCCAGTATTCCGTACGCTCACGGGCATTTTCTTCCTCTATTTCCGCAATTTCTCCTTCGATTTCCGCAATATCTTCCCGCAAACATTCTATAAGTCTTCTGCAGAATTCATCACAATCCCTGAAAGTCGCTACTCTCACCTGATTCAACTGGATAAGACATATAAGAGCTTCATACGCACTCCTCAGTTGATTTATCATCACATCGGCAAAATTATCCCATCCGGCTACAGCAACTCCTGTCGCACTGGCGGCTTGCTGCGCCATTGCCTGAACCATGGCGACAATGAATGCGGGAGGCATAGACCCGCTCGATCTGGCACTTGCCATCAATGATTTGACAACACCCATCTTTTCTTTCGCTGTCTTTGCATTCTCTATAGCATCACACCATTCAGGCGCCAGTGTGCAAGCTCCCGACGATAGAGTTTCTTCAATAATTTGTTCCAGAATTTCCTCCTCATCGGGAGTGATGGCATCCAGCGCGGAGGTAATCAAGCCTATAATACCATCTATGAGCGAAAAATACGCGTGATAGAAATCCATAGTAGCTCTGTGATCCGCGCCATTTCGCCACCGGGTATAAAGTCTTAAGAATTCGGCGGTAGAGCCGTTAAATATATTGTTGAATGAATTTATCTGCTCATGGAGACATCTCACCCGTTCTTTGAATGTTTCCAAGTCTTCTTCTTTGCAGGGATCGAGTCCCTCGCAGCATGGTCTATTGTTACAACACCGGTCCCCAACCGGGCAATTCTCAGGCAGAGAGAAATTTAGTTCGTCCCTCAGTGATTCTGCCATTGCCTTTAGTTGTTCTTTTGCTTCTTCCCAGGCTTGCTGGTTCTCAAGGCTGCTACGGAGCATTTCGGCTACTTCTTCTTCACAATATCTCTGCCAGTGCTCTAATTTGGCTTCAAGATTACGTTTTCGCGTCCTCAAATTCCTAATTCTCCTCTGTGCGTTAGAATCGGGAAGCAGCGGAGCAAAGGGGTGGGGTCTTCCTTCTGTTAATGATTCACAATCTCTATGGGTGTAATAGATAGTATAATTTACATCTTCAACAGGTATAGGCTCCCAGCAAAATTTGATTTCCCCGGAAGGAATCTCGGCGCCTTCTTCCGGTGAGATAAGCTTAATAGTATAGCTTTCCCTGGCTTTCTCTCTATAGCTAAATGAGAAAATTTCACTTTTCCCTTCGTTTCCCCCCAGAGGATAACCTGTCCCGTCCAATGCCTGGATCTGCCAGGCATACTTTTTCGCTTCTTCAAAAGATTTGGCACTCAAAGGATATCGAAAAAACGTTGAAGTGGTCCTTCTTTGGAAGAAGGGAATCTCAGAAACAGCAGCTATTTCTGCCTTTCCAGGCATCAGCTCAAATATTTTCAGCACATATCTTGCTCCGGAAATAGGACGGCTAATTGACCAGCGAAATATAGGATTTGGTTCAATTATCCTGGCTCCGTTTTTTGGAGCAATTAACCTTAGCTCGGGGTATTCTACCATATGGGTTATCTTATCTTCGTCTAAAAGTTCACCCTTAACCGTAAAAAGCCGGATAAGGATTGTGTATCTCCCTTCAGGGAACTTCCCCGTCCTATCTATTAGACTCTCATATTCCGGGACAATCCAGGTCTCGGCAAGAGGAGGTATATGGGAAGCATCATAGCGATTAATACCTGATTTAACTTCGAATTTGTCAGTGGTCACCTTGGCAACGAGTCCTTTCCCTGCTTCAGTCGCCATACCTATCAGATATACAGTCATAGGCTCCGGCGATTTGATCGTCGCAATAAGACAATCCTCGATATTAAGCTCCAGGGGCCTCGGTACATCCTTTTTTATGGTTACCTGAGCAAAAACCTGTCCTCCCAAAAGAAAAAAAGCCAGGAAGAATAGAAAAATCAAACTCCTGCCTGGCTCTTGAATAGTTTTATTTCTTCGAGCAAACATTTCAACCTCCTTTATTGTTTATAAAAATATTATAATAAATACTCCGCATATAGCAATATATATAAATAAAATTAGCAAGGGCAGACAGTCGAAACATAGACTTGACTTATTTAAAACAAGATTTAAATTCCTAATTATAGTATGTAAAAACATATTCATAAAAAGTTAGGCGACTTTTTGCTTGGGAGTAAGAGTCAGTGAAAAATTAAACACTGGAGGAAAAATGAAAAAAGTTGGTTTAGTAGTAGCTTTAACGTTGATCGGGCTAATATCAATAATTACAATAACATCAAAAGTATCAGCAGTTGAAAAAATGAAAGTCAGCACTTGTTTAGATGGATTATGTTTTCCTGAAAGGACACAGGGTTTAAAAGCACCTGCCCCTCAGGGAGAATATCAATTGGTTCTTATTCAAGGTCCCGGGAAGTTTGTTTCTGCCGAAATCAGCAAGCAAGGCGGGACCAATGATATCACCTTTGTATCTCTTGATATAGACGGTAAAAATGTCGCTAATCTTTCCATGGCGGCGGCGGAAAATTGGGGGCTCACACAAAATAATCCCTACGGAATAGTTTTGCTAAAATCGAAAGCCGGAATAGAAACAATAACTATCGGCTATCCTTTCCCTTTGAATTTTAATAGAGAATTGAAAATCTCAGTTACCGTTAAAGAAGATAATGTAAAACAAATTATCGCCAATGTAATTCACGGAAAATGAGATAAAAGCGGATAACAGGTATAGTTGGATGTCGAGCAAAACAGTCGCCTAACACAAATAAAAGTTTGCTTTAAGTCATTTTCAATTAGTCTCAGCTTGACAAGAATACTAATGAATGTAAGTTAAATTAATGCGGGAGATAATAAGAAAAAAAAGAGACGGTCAAAAGCTCGATAAATCTGATATAGAATTTTTTATTAGCGGTGTTACCACCAAAGAAATCCCGAATTATCAGATAAGCGCTCTTTTAATGGCAATCTTTTACAAGGGGATGAACCTGGAGGAAACAAAAGACCTTACTTACTTCATGCTGAATTCAGGTAAAAAACTTGACCTATCGGGAATCAAAGGACCAAAAATAGACAAACACTCGACAGGCGGGGTCGGAGATAAAATAAGTTTAATTCTTGCTCCTCTTGCCGCAGAAATGGGCATAATCGTTCCAATGATTACCGGGAGAGGTCTCGGACACACGGGCGGAACTTCCGATAAGATGGAAGCAATCCCGGGTTATAAAACCTCTCTTACTTTCATCCAATTCGAGAGGGTTTTGAGAAAAGTCGGCTGTTCCATAATATCCCAAACAAGAGAAATCGCTCCTGCGGATAAGGAATTGTACGCGTTAAGAGACGCAACTGAGACTGTCGAATCGGTCCCTCTTATTACTTCCAGTATTCTTTCAAAAAAACTCGCGGAAGACTTAGATGGTCTCGTTATAGATTTAAAGGTGGGAGAAGGCGCTTTTATGAAAGACCTCTCTTCTGCTAAAAAGCTTGGCGAGATGATGAAAAAAGTCGGTGAAGAACTCGGAACGAAAATGACGATTGTATTTACCGACCAGTCTTCACCAATCGGCAGGAATATAGGGAATGCTCCCGAAGTAATCGAATCCGTCGAGATACTTAAAGGCAACTTAACCGATTATCCGGACACTGTTGAGATTACAAAAGTTCTTGCGGAAGAAATGTTCTCGCTTGCCGGGATAAAAGCAAACGCATTAGAAACGCTTGAAAGTGGTAAAGTTTTTGAACGATTCGAAAAGATGGTTTCTCTTCAGGGAGGGGATTTATCCAGACTTACCACTTACAGAAACTACTTTGAAGTCAAAAGTACCTCTGAGGGAATTGTCGAGAAAATAGACGCTTATAAAATCGGCATCGCTGCTTTAAAAACCGGAGCCGGAAGAGAGAAGAAAGAAGATAACGTAGATTTAAGAGCCGGAATAAAACTGCTAAAAGTCGAAGGTGAGGAAGTCAGAAAAGGGGAACCACTCGCACTTGTTTATACCAAAAAGGAATTAGAACCCATAAAAGAAAGCATTTTATCGGCTTACTCGGTTGGAAAAAGGGTAAAAAAAGATACAACAAAAATTTTAGAGAAGTGGTAGCAAATAAAGACGTAGTCATAATATTAGGCTGTAAGGATAAAGAACTCACAAAAAAAAGAGTAAAATTCGCTGAATCAAAATTAAAAAATTCCAACGATTTTAAAGTTATTTTTTCGGGGACAAAAGAAGAAGTTGGATGGATGAAAAAATATTCCAAATTAAAAGCCATCCTGGAAGATAACTCGACAACAACTCCGCAGAATCTCATAAATTCAAAAAAAATTATAGACAACGCCGGAAAAATCTGGATAGTTACGGATCAAAGCCATACCTTTCGCACCCGTTATCTTGCAAAGAAAATACTCGGGGATAAAAAAATAGAAGTTGTAGGGGTAAAAATGCCTTTTGGCTTCTTGCTCAAAAAACTCTACTATGAGTTTTCCCGTTTAATGAGGCATGTCCTTGGGATCGAATAAAGATTACGAAATCTTAGAGCATACGGCTGATATCGGGATAAAAATAACAGGTAATTCTCTTACCGAAATTTTCTGGAAAGCAATCCATGCTACGGCAGATTTACTATCCGGCGGAATAGAAATCCAGCCGGTAATCGAAAGAGGGTTCTCTGCAGAAGAAGAAAATATGGAAACGGCGCTTGTTAGTGTACTCGAAGAAATTATATATTTTTTTGAAAAGGAGTTGTTTCTCCCCTCTGTATGTTCGGTTAACATTGAAAACGACCAGTATCAAATCAATCTTAAAGGAAATATTGTATCGGCAGAGGACATAAAGAACGGAACAGAGATAAAAGCAGTAACCTATCATCAACTTGAGATAAAGGAGGTTGATGGCCAATACCAGGCAACGATTATTTTTGATATTTAATTTCCTTTAACCACAGAGAACAACGAGAAAAAAGAATACACAGAGAAAAAAAAGATTATGTTGTTTACCTCACCCACATCCCTAAAAAATATTCTCACACAAAGAACACAAAGACACAAAGATTTAAATTTTGTTTTTTTATCCGAAACTCCAACTAACCCTGAGAACACAGGGGATTTATTGTTTTAATTAAAAATTAAAAATTCAAAACTCTTGACGCACTGCTCTCTACTCCCTTCTCACTATAAAAACCTTGACATTCCCCATTAAAAATATACTCTCCTGAGGGTTATGATTGATTTAAAGAAATCCAAAATTATTTCTCTCGCAATACTCGCCTGTATTATATGGTCGACCGCTTTTGCCGTCATCAAGATTGGTCTCGTCTATTGCACCCCAATGCTTTTTGCGGGAATACGTTTTATTCTTGCAGGACTATTATTGTTGCCTTTATGCGGAGGACTAAGAAAATATTTTAAATCAATCAGCGCTAACTTAAAAACAATAGCCATGGTGAGCCTTTTTCAGACTTTTCTCTTATATTCCTTATTCTTCTGGGGAATGTCATTGGTGCCCGGTTCTACAGGTGCAATTGTTACAGGTTCATCTCCTCTTATTACTGCGATCGCTGCGCACATAATTCTTAAAGACGATAAATTATCTTTTCGAAAAGCAATTTACATTTTTGCAGGGATTCTCGGGGTAATTTTAATATCGATGGACAGGCGATTTAGTACAGGAACTTCCTTGAAAGAATTGGCGGGTATATTTATTTTGCTGGGGTCCACAACGGCAAGCGCAATTGGAAATATTGTCGTATCGGCAGACAAAAGTGACGTAGATCCCGTCACTTTAAATTCCGCCCAGATGGGGTTGGGAGGAGTTGTTCTACTTTTACTTTCATTTCTTGTGGAAGGTTCTCCCAAAATTACGATTACCGGACAGTTCATTTTCTCACTTTTGTGGCTTTCATTTATATCTGCAGTAGGTTTCTCAATTTGGTTTTACTTAATAAAAAAAGAACGAGTGAAAGTCTCAGAGTTAAATATGTGGAAGTTTATTATGCCCATATTAGGAGCAATAATTAGCTGGACGCTGCTAAAGAACGATTCACCGACCGTACTTTCTGTTATCGGAATGCTTATTGTCGCTTTTTCGGTTTTGTTCTTTAATTTGAGAAAGAAAAGCCCTTAATAAAACTACCGAAGAGAACAAAAAGGTTCTTTCTCTATTTATTCAGAAAGATCCACCGAATACTCAAAAACGATCAGAATGTTCTCGATAGATTCAAGAGCAATTCCCAATCCCGTAACTTCGAGGGACCACTTCCCCAGACTTCCGTTTATTCCCTCGAGTTTGCCGTAAGGAAGTTCGTTAACCGGGCTCCCGGCTTTTTTGAACTCGCACTCATAGGATTCGGAATCTTCTTCTTTCTTAAACTCAAATGATAATGGGCTCTCATCGTCATAATCGTCATATTCAGAACCTTCTTTCAATTTCAAAAAGAAATGTGCGGTATTTAACGTGATTTCCTTATCTCTAAATATGTACGGGAATTGTGATTCGTTTAAATCCAATTCAAGAATAGGTAACGCTTCCTCGCCTGCAGGATCAAGAAATTTAGCCCATTCGTTAGAGAATTCGTGCTTTGCGCTGATAAATCGTTGCAAACCGTGTTCGGATGCATATTGATTTATGATATTCTCTATTTCGCTTTCTACTTTCTCTCTAAATTGCCCATCATCTTTTGCCGTATAACTAATATGAATAATTACATCGGAGATGGTATCGTAATCAAAATTTCTGAGCTTATTGGGCAATTCTAATTTCCATCTGCTAATTGCTCCGGCTCCTTCGAAGGGCATATATCGTTCATCCCGGAAATTGAGCTCAAAAACTCCGCCATCGTTATTTGCACTGCTCGTGGCTACCGAAGTTAATTTTTGATGAGGTATATGAGTTAAATCAATATCTAATTTTGGTTCTTTCCGAACAGCACTGTCTATTAACGTTAACTTACAGCTTACATTTGTATATGGTCCAGTCACACACGGAATGGTAAGTCGAACCGATTTGATTACTCTTTTAAATTGTCCCGGATAAAACAAATCAAACCAGATTTCCGGAATTTCAAACTCATAGCTGCCAGATTCTCTTAAATTGATTATTCCTTGCGGGTCGAGTTGTGCCAATGAGAAAGATTGATTAACCTCATAATCTCTTGTATTATTTTCAACATACGCTTTATCCATTTGCTGAAGCTGGAGCATCAATCTCTCGCCCGCCAGCAGCCCCGATTTCTCCACATTCCAATTATCGTTTTGGATGAAAAGTGTATCATCGTCTCTTTCAAATTGATACGTTTTTTCCGCCATTTTTGCCATATCATAAGCCAGATTATATGCCTGTCGATATAAACGGTTTAAATTCGACGCCAAGTAGTTATATAAACCAAGATTAGTGAATTTATCTTTATAAAAGTCATATAATTCTTTACTTTGTTCAATGCTTCTAATATGGATGTCATAATCTTTTTCTGCGATTTCCAGCCTTACCTCTGAAGCCGTTATTTGTTTTTCTGTTTGCGCAAGTTCCTGTTCGGCAAGCTTCAACTGGAATTCCCAGTCCTGTTTTCTTCTATCAAATGTTGCTTCTAATCCTGCAGATGAAGCTATAGCATCTGCTATAATTGCTCCATTCTTTAACAGGTCCGCCCATGCCTCTACACTTTTCCCTACTTCACGACCGCCAAAAGTCATTGCAAAAGGGCTACCGCAATTGGGAACCAAATATGCTATTGAATCTACTACACGAAATGAAGCTTCAATGCTTCTTAATGTTGTAGCCGTATGTCTTGAAATCTGCTGGACTTTCTCTGGTTTTATCAAACCTTGCTTAATTAAACCGTCATAATGTTTTATGCGGTTTTCCACATTAACTTTAGACTCTTTTAGACTTTCGAGTTGTGCTTCTGCTTCTTTAATCTGTTTCTTTTTAATATCCTTCGTCAGTTTTAGTATATTTTGTTCATGTACCGAACGAAGCAGAGTAAGTTCTTCAACATCCTTCTTTTCAAGCGCACTTAAGAGAGCAGAACCAAATCCCTGGATCGAAGCCGTAAAGCTTTTAGCTTTTTCTATTAAATATACAAAACGATATGGAGGTACTTCCTCGCTTAAAGAAGCTATGATGTCCTCTATGCTCAGCCCCGCAGCTTTAGCTTTAACTAATAAGCCGGGATCAATCGGCGGCTGGAATAATGACAACTCTCTTCGGATGCCTTTTATGTTCATACAATTTCTAATTTTAAACAGGCGATCTTCCACCCTATCCCAGTATGCAAGCAGATTATTATTATGGGGGACACAGAATACCATCTTGCTTTGTTGAAGAAGACTTCTGTTAAATGAGTAGGCAGTATAATAATCCTGTACTGATTCAGCTAAGACTTCCGTTTCTCCTTTTTTAATATTTACCTCTTTATAATGCATTACTTGATTGGCGGATTTTATGATAGTACTCTTATCTTTAAGGCTGATATCTCTTGAGGACAATATATTTGTTGGCATAAGAATGTTGTTTTGCATTCTTCTCAAGGCGAATGCGTTTTGAATATAATTCTCCATCATGATAAGGAACTCGGACCCTTCTTCAACAGAAGGAGCAATAGTATTATAGGACATCTGTTCTTCTAAAACCATTTCACATTTGCCCAGCTTTACTGGCCTTTTCCCTAGAATATCAGCTGCCATAACATAAAGCATGGTTGCTTCATTAATTGATTCATAGGTATCCTGGGCAAAAAGAGAATCTCCCCAATCCAGCAGATTATCTATATACTTCATAACGATTGCTTTCTGATATGCACAAGGACGAAGGCGAGCAATAGCATGCGGATTAAAAGGATCTCTTTTATACATTTCAATAGACACGTTATCAGTTAGAATTTCTTTAATTTTGGGTACATCTAATCCTCTGAATATTACATATCTCCAGTTACGATCAGATGGTTTATCTGCTTCAGGATCTTCGTTGGCAGTCGGATTGAAGATATAATGATACCACTCCTGTGCATCCTTAAATCCCTGGTCGGCATTTAAATGATTAGCAATGATAAAGGGAATATGGAAATATAATTCCCTATAGTAGTTACCACAGGCACCATTAAAATCAATATTTCTTGGATCCCTATATAATGAGAAATAAATAGTTGAATATATATCTATGTCTATTGGAGAAGAATATTCAGGATTATTCTTCTGAGTATCAGTAGATAAGAAAGCACTTAATCCATATCTATGAAGAATCTTATCAATATTTTCTATTACAGTCGTTCCAACCCTCACTCCACGTAAATATACTTCGTTGTTTGTATCTCGTGTAATTAATAAATTATCGCCGCCTATTTCAACAATATATTCTCCGCCTCTCACTCTTTGATAGTGTTCCAAATGAGCATTTATCGGACAAATAACTGGTTTTATATGACTGCTTCCTATAAGATATCCATAATTTTCTTCATGTTCTTCTACATCCTTTGTTGCCAGATGATATTGTTTAAAAGATTTACTCCAAAAGTTATAGGATTTAATAAGATAAGTACTATTATCTCTTAAAGAATATAACGTTCTCGTAAGTATATCGGCATACCAGTCAAGATACTCGTCCGTTTCATATTTTGGCACAATCTTCTTGTGATAGTGATCAATTGAATTAAAATAATTCCCATCCTCAAAAAGATAAACACCTTCTAACCCTTTATAATAAAAGCATATATTATCCCATCTATCAATAAATGGATATATCCTCTCCCATTCAAAACCACTGAGAGTATAATCATCTTGAGGCTCATCATGTCTGGTATTTCCATAATAAGGGATATTATTACTATCAAGTTCATCTATGATTTCTATGAGCTTTATTGTCGTTGGAATACTCCATTTGTTGTTTGATTTCAAATGCGCATATTTAAGATTTATTTTATGCCTATATCCCTTAAAGTCTGAGGACCCTCCATCAATATCCGTTACTGCACTTGTATTAATCTCGACCCAAAAAACATATAATTTATTTCGGTGAACAATAGGTGATACTGCTTCGGAATTAATAGTCAGGTCTATTTTTATCCAGGGGGTCCATTGCTTTAATGTCCACATTCCCGGAATATATGTTTTTGTTTCAATATATCTTCTATAATAATATTGAAGTGGTTCAGAAACAATTCTTCCAAATAAATATAAGGTCCGAACATCACTTGAATCCTCATCATAATAAGACCCCGCAATTTTCAGATTAGCAACCTCTATAAATTTATCCATATATGTTTTATAAGCATTTTCAGCAGCTTCTAATGTTATTTTTTGTTGGAACAGTTCTTCTTCTAATTCTTCAAATATTGGTGTTTTATTATCTCGCAACTCCGGTTCAATCCAGTTTTCAGGGTAAAGGAATACTTTGCGGTTGGCTTCCCATACGCGATAATTTCTCCGCCATTCCCATTCCTCCGATGGGATTTGCGTAGGCAGCACTTTGACATCATCTGAGGCGGATTGCTCAAGACTGATTAGGCAGCGATGAATATAGAGTTGGAGACTGGAAATAGCTGCTTTAATTTTGGAAATTTTTGCACATCCTTCCATTTCTGTATCTATAAGGAAATAATTATATAAATCGTTTTTATCTTCAAATCTAAGTTCTGAGGATCTCGATAAAATATAATCATTCAGCGCATCCCGCTTTTCATTACGAATCCTATTGGCAAAGGGTTCTGAAATCCTATTCCATTCCTCTTCACTTTCATATCTCGCTCTAAATGCGCCGTAAACTGTATCACGACCTTTTAATAACTCATCAAATTCCGTTTTTGTAAGCTGGTACAACGATCTGGCGTTTACACCTAAAGTATTACATATTTCGAGGCAGCACATAATATGAAATACGTTCTCTATAGGATTTTTTGATAAGTGCTCGTCATTTATCTTTAAAGTATTTATTATGGATAAAATCAATTCCTTTTCTGTTTCCAGTACATACGCAAGAGATTCATGAGCCTCATCAGTAAAGTCTATCATAGGGGAATAGCCTGTAAGTATCTGATGAACATTAGCTTCACTGTCTTCTTTCATATTCAAAAGTCTACTGTAATCAGTAATTAGCCTGATATTCCCAATATCAAGCATATCCGAATCGATTCCGAATATTTCCGGATGTTCGGAGATAAATCGCAACGATGGTTCCTTCAACTCCAATTTTTCACATAAAGATTGAAATGCAAATAATGTATTTAGTATCTCAATGCCTCCTTGATTATCGTCGTCTTGAGTATAATTCAAAGCATCGATATACATACTATCACTAAGGTCGATATTAAATAGCTCTATCAGCAACTGATATGTTTCGCTATTTATATTTAAAGATTCTGTTAAGTAATCCTGCAATATTGTTATCGGATGGAAGGAATTTAAACCATCCCTGATTTCACCCATCTTTTCTTTAGCGCTTTCACTGATATCAAGATCCTTTAGTATGTCCTCAAGTTCCAGATCAACTCTGTAATTATTCGTCAATTTAAATGTATCGGAAGAAATCCACTGGGTTAGATAGCCTTCATTTTTTAATTTTGAAATAATCTTCTTTGAATCAACTTCACTAACACCTTCTATAACACCAAGTTCTGTGTTTTTAAGCACCAGAACCTTATCCGCTTGGATCTTCTTTATAAGACTTTTTACCTGCTTATCTTCATTTAATATCTCCCAGAGCCAGGCTATTGTATTAGGAGTTTTTTGCAGCCACTCCATAAAGTCGATAACTTTCAGGATATTTTCTATAGTATTTAACTTTTCCGGAAGTTTTAGGGCCATGCTAACTAAATATAAGCAGTCCTCAATAGATATTTTTAAGGCCTTCGACAGCTTCGCGTAACGGTAAAGTAAGGAGAGATTTTCTTTGCTTAAAATAAACTCTCCTTCGTTATTTATACCAAGGTCTTCTTTTAAATATATTAACAATTTCAAAAGATCGCTCTCGGACACCGCCAGTCCTGCAAGCAGTACAGGCATGTTTTCGTCGATCCTTTCCGGATCGGAAGGACTGCTGTCAAAGTAATTATGATAAAAAATAACAGGCTCATCCCCGTTAGAAAACAGAGATTTGAAAAGCCTGTCAAACAGACTTTCTCGCTCATGGATCGGTTTTTCGGGAATCAAAGTCCATAATCCGCATAATTCTTCTACAGATATCTCCAGTTTATCTTGAATTGATTTTAATGCCGAGATGTATTTGACTGCCTCTGCATTAAGCGTATTTGCATTACCAGAATCAAATAAAGAACTGAGAACCAAATTGAGTTCTTCTGATGACCAGGGCAGTTTTCCCCATAGTCTGATAAAACGGTGTATCCGATCCAATCTTGTTTTATTTAGATTAATAATCTTCTCGGTGAAATTTTGTATTTCTTCGGGGTCCTGTTCTTTTATAATAGCAATATTATCGCCATTTACACCTGCATTTAAAAATTTAAACTTGATTATTATATCTAATTCTTCACGAGTAATACCGGCATATTTTAAGAAGTACTGAACATCCATTTCATTATTACTTTCAGGATTGCCGAAGCGTTCTTCTATACCTGCTATATCTGGCCGAGTTATTATTTCAAACTCTCCTTTAGATATATTTAACTTCTCCCTGGCAATATTTTCATTATTCTCTTTGAGCACGCTGAAAACATCGGCAAGACCAAGGCTGAAGTGCTCTAAATAAGTACGCAGCTCTATCAACGGTAAATTAAACGGCTGATTAAAAGATTTATTTTCCCCGCTTAATATTTGATAAACCTGATCCACATTTTCGCATTCTTCTGCTCTTATAATATACTTTTCAATTATTTCATTGCTTATATCGAGGTACGATATAAGGTTATTGGTATTTTCACACGTTAATTTAAGATCCCACAGATCGGGTCTGCGATTTTTGAGATAAAGTGGATGATTTTCCCTTCCGGGTGTTATAAATACATCTTCAGAAACATTCTTTTCAATAAAGTACATCAAATCAACAAAATATGCTGCAGGCCCAAAAATTGACCGACAATGAACACAATCACAATAGTTTTGACTACCAAACAACTCCTGGTAACCATCAATCTTTTTAAGATCATTGATAACACTGGAATTAATATTTGCTACCTGCAAATCACCGAAACTACCCCATACTATATCCTGGGCCAATTGTAAGCCATGTGCCGTCTGGATTCCCATATCCAGAACTTTATTATAGACAATCTGGGCATTACGAGTGGATAAACCGGATTTCCGAATAAACTGTTTTTCTGTAAGAGTTATGATAGAGTATGCCGAATCATAACCATTGGCTAACAAGGTCGACATAGTATCGAAATCTTTCGATATATTTAAAACACGCTGATAAGCCATTAATTGTTTACGAATTTTCGGGCGTTCTTTCTCCTGTATATCATTCCATACAATAATTTGTGGTCCGTTGGAAACACCGTTTGAATAGTCAGCGTCATCAATAAAATCGGCGTAGCGTAGGTCGAGGGCCGGATTATTCTCATAAAATGTATTGAGATTATTAACTTCCTGCTTAATAGCCTTTTTCTTTTTATCGATATTTATATCTTGTCGATTTACGATTTCAGCCATACCAAGATGTTTATAGGTGTTTACAAACTTGCTTAAGTTTTTTAAAGCTTCTTTAATATTAGCTTTCTTGCTGGCACTAATCCCCTTCCATTTTAATGTAGCAATACCATTTTTGGTAAATATTACTTTATTGTTTTCAAATAGTGGCTGTATGCTATCAATAAGTTTTATCGTTTCGGTTTTGTCTTTAATGGCAATCCGGTAAAATAGAAACTCAGAGGGAAAAGTTCTTTCGATATTATATACCAGGTTCTCAGCATATTCTTCAAGAGTAGTATTTTCGGGAGCTTCTATTTTATTGTCCTGAAAGATTGTTGACCAGTCATTTTTATCCAAAATAATAAAGTCTTTCATAGACTCTATTTTTTTGTTTCCTAACTGCTTTAAAGTTCGATTTTTAAGTAAGGCAATTAACTCAAAGTTCTCCCCGGTAAGATTAAACAACTCAAACGTAAGCTTTAAATCATTTATTTTGTTTTCTGGAATAACTCCGTCTTCAACTACCATATTCCAGATATTTTCATCAGTTAATTCCGGTCCTATTCCTTTATCAATAAGATAATTCGTTCCAGACTCATTTAAGTCGGCAATTATTGCTAATTCGGATATTTTTGCTACTTGAACTTCCTTTACAAATAGAGGATTTTCTTCAAGAGATAAATCTAAATGCAACAGCTGCGTGACTTTTATATTATCAGGAATTCTGCTTACAATTTTATCCTGTTCTTTCTTAAGCCCAGGGGGTAATTGAAGTTGTGGCATTAAATACTTTTCAATATAGGTAAATAAGTCTGATCCTTCTGCTTTAATGTAATCAATTTTTAATTTATCAAGAGCTTCCTTAAGCTCATCACTTCCTTTAGAGAAACATTTGAGTATCTCTTTTTTAAGGTGGTCATCCAGTTTTGCTTTAATATAAGATTTATTCTCTACTGCTAATTTGTTTAATTCCTTGGTTTTAATTTTTAAATTGGTACGTTCAAGTTTTATAACTTTAATTGGTTGACGGCCCGATAATTCAACAATTATTTGCTTCTCAGTATCCTTAACATTCCACAAAATCGAGTCTTCCGTGCTTTTAATAAGTTTTTTCTTTTCAAATATCTTAAAAAACAGATCCGGTCGCCGGTCTAAGAAAATGTCCTTAAAATGAGATTCCGTAAATTCAATTATAAATTTTCCGTTTTTATCTGTGACTGTTCTGCCGATAAAATCATCGAATATAAGATCCTTATCCCAAGCCTCGACCCTTAAGCCGGGGATTCCTTTCTTTGTATTACTGTCGATTACCCGACCGGTTATCTGAAATTTCTTATTTTTTTTACCTTGCTTACTTTTTTTCTCAGCCATTTTTTAGTCTCCTTCTGGCAACCCTGACCATATATTTTATAACCTATATCTAATTTTTTCTCTGCTAGAACACTACCTATCTCAAAATTATTTCCAAATTATTAAATTATACATTCACATTCCTAGACATAGCTCCAATTTTTTTCACTTGTATAAACCCCCTGATCCATATTTTTAATTAAATAATCAACTGAAATTATTAATACCTTATTAACTACTTAAAACCAAATCTTTGTAAAACCTCAGGCAAACCCTCGTACAACTCATATACTATTTTTTCCCATTGAATAATCCCTTCAAACATGAGCCCTGTATCAGGATCGTAGAATATGTAGCGTCCTGATTGTGGATCAAAACCATATTTAACCGACCAGTTATACGCCTGGTCAAATATTTTCCCCACCTTATCTCTAATCGACTTCATTTCCAAAAATTCGGCATTTATTCCTTCAGGATTTGGAAGATCCGGACCTGTTATTCCTTTAGGAGTATTGAATGTCCCTTTAGCTTTGGGATACGCCCCTTTTACCACTCTTGGCATTTCTTCGTGGGCATATTGACCATAAGGGATATGAGCTTCTCCCTTTTTCATAGGTCGAACATGGCCAATTACCGACTCTGGCTCCTTTTTCACTGGGTTCGTCATTGGGATCATAGGTGAAACTTCAGGCTCCAAGAAAAATTTCTTCCCCGCATACAAACCACCTGCTGCCGCTTGAGTCCACCATGGGAATAAGTAATCAGTTGTTTCATAAGAGAGCGACACCGTTACTGCAACAGCCTTCACTGACAATTCAAAATCCTCAAAACTAAATGGTTTTACAACTGGTTTTCGTTTTGCACGAAATTCTTTAATACGTTCTACTGGCGCCTTTTTATGGAATGTTCTTAAAGGTCTGGGTTCCGTGGGAGGTTTACCTTTAAGCAAGTTATTCCTTTCTATTGCTTTCTTATTCTCTGTTACTTCCCTTATAATATCTTCTGTAGTTCTGCGTTTCGGAATCGGAACAAGGGGTTCAAAAGGTAAAACGGTATCCTCACTATAATTTATCTTGTTGCTAGTTTCGCCTGGCTTAATTCCTGCTATACTTAGTTCAGATCCGATACGGGGAGAGATTACTATCAGATCATTTTGGGTTCCATCTCGATCTTTGAATATAATCGGGTTATCATATGTAAAAAGGTAAATATTATATCCATCCACCAATCCTTCAGGATCGGGTGCCATCCACCTCCCCAACCACGGCACATAATACCTTGCCCCATAATAATACAACCCGCTCTCCTCATCCCTTTCCTTTCCCGTATATCGGTAACGCTTAGCAGCAGCTTTTATATCCGCATTCATTGCCTGATAGGCTGTTGTACCATAAGGGTGATATTCTTCATAGCTAATAATACGGGCATCAACACTGTCGTCGGTTTCCATGCATACAGAACCTAAGTGATTACTTAGTTGGTAACGTATTGATTTCCTTGGCGAACCATCGTCGATATCATTTCGGGTTTCTATCATTGCGATTCGTCTTGCATCATCTATTATGTGCAATGTTTTTCGTTCTAGCCCCGGATAATTGCCTGTATATTCACTATATACTTCGATACCACCTGCATAGATACGTTCGCATTTTTTTGAAGGAGTTTCACCAGGTTCTGAGGTGTTTTCAGTTATTTTCCTTACCCTCTGACCATCCGAATCATAAACATAGTAAGTGGTTTCAGGTGTGCCGCCGTCTTCCCTTCTTTGTTGTGCCACTGCCCTAAGCTCATCTTTAAAATTCCACTCCATAACCTCGAGATGTGGCATACCGGTCATAAAGCCATGTCGTGAATGATGGATATAATCAAAATCGTTATTATTCCTAATAATTGTTTTTGTTAACCTATTATTATTAGCGGAATATTCATAATTTCTTGTCCAGCTTCCGCCATTGGCAATGTGTTTCATCTCTTCAATGTTGCCCACCTCATCATATTCATAAGTTTGTGTGTAATTACGCCACGCCATATCATCGCCGGGGTAGTATTTTTTTAGGAAGGGGGAATCATTCCAGTTATCGTGTTCCCCAAAATCCACCTGTCCGATATGCTCCCTTCCGGAAGCTTCAATTAGTCTATAAAGCGGGTCATATTTATATTTCGAAACACCCTCTATTCTTTCATTATTGAAAAAATGCTCAGGGATACTTTTATCTTCTATCTGTGTAATATTGCCTGCCGGATCGTAGGTATAATAAAGATCCTGCAGTAGAGAATTGTCGGCACGGATGGTTCTTAAATGTATGAGCCTGAAGGTTTCATTGTCATATTCATAGGAGGTTTCTACATTATTACCATAGGTAATGAGTGTACGCTGTCCTTTTTCATTGTAATCGATATTTTTTACATAAGGTTTTGCTTCTTCATCATGTGTTACCTCTATTTTTTCCAATAAGCCGGCGGCATTATAAGCCGGAATGGTAATACTTCCATCCGGTGTTTTTGTTTGTATAACCCTATCCAGAGCATCGTATTCTATCACTGTACTAAAGCAATCCCTCTCCAGTAAAGTCTCAGGATCGTTGCCTGACCAATTTGGAACATTTTTATAATCATTTAAAAATTGCCTAGCACTTTTTTTTAGGTTTCCTTTAAAATCATATAATCTGAACATGACTATTCCGGCAGTATCATAGTGTTCTTTTGGCTTACCGATGAGATTTAGCTGTTTGGCAGCATCCCTTTCTATCTCAGTCATACCTGCAAAATCGCCGTATTTAATTTTCTCATAAACATTATCCAGGAGTGCAACGCCATCTCCACCTTTTACATGCATTTCACGAGGGCGTTGTAATTCATCATAGGTTAAAGTAATTTCATGGTTACGTTCATCCCATTGCTTAACTACATTCCCTGAAATATTAGTAAACTGCCAGCGTTTTCCTGCATCCATGCTTTTTTGAAAAACCTGATTGCTTAGCATATCATAGCTATACTGCATAACTTTATTTAAACGTGGATCAGTTATTTCCCTTTGATTCCCCTCAATGTTCAGTACAACACGTGTTTCATATTTTTGAGGATTTCCCTCCTCATCCGTACCGTTATCGACAATGGTTAGGAAGGCTCTGCCCAATGTATCAAGATGTGCAATGGCAGGTGTACCCGCATGTGCCATGGCTTTTTCTGCTACTTCCTTTTCTTCCGATGTTCCAGAAATCATCCGTTCATACCAGTTGGGAAGGTAGTCTGTTTCAGGGAGCAAATTAAAATATCGTCCCACATCAGGGTCATCTTTTGGATTGTCCTGAGATACGGTGTCATTCACATCCCAGGTTTCCTTCCGCCAGGGACCAAAAACCACCTTTTCATAGGTATGGTTGGGGTGTAGAGTTGCTACTACTCTCTCTAAAGGATCGTAAAAAATAATAGGGCTTACTCCGTGTTGTTCGATACCGTAAAGGTGGGTGTCGCTAAAAAAAGGCTCGAATTGTTTTACCGGTTTGCCTTTATTATTATATATCTTCAAACCTGTGCTCACCCAACGCTTTTCGATAAAAGCGCCTTCTATCTCTCCCGGTTCAGCCTGGACTTTTGTTTGTACTTTCCTCCCAAGTCCGTCGGAATAAGTAAAACTATACCGTATTTTAGTTTGTTCGTCGTCAGTAAGATCGGAAACATGGGTTTCCCTTGCCATGGTAAAAACTACAACGGGCTGCCATTCTTCTTTGTCGTCCGGATTTTCCTGTCTGCTCTTATAAAAACGCCATTCATCATATATCAAACGAGTTGTTGCCTGCCCCAGTATTTCGTAAGCATTCTCAAAGGGGTCATCAATTATAGCTTCTTCATCCAGCTCCGGATTGAAACCTTCCAGGGAATCACCCTCTGTTTCTTCCTCCTTGCCCATAACAGCCGTACCTGCCACCATCCCCAGAACGTCAAAAGCAACTTCTGAGCGGTTACCGTTAGGATCGGTTAATAAATAGGGTTGCATTACCCGGTAATTATTTTCAGCTGTAATCCGGTTCTCATAAGGATCTTCACTATACTTTATCAGCAAACTATAATTATCATAAGGAGTTTTAAACTTATTCCCAAAAGGATCCGCAATGCACACAGGTAAATAAAATTTATTTGGATCAAATTCCTGCCTGCCGGATGGAATCCACCAGATGTTCGGGGCATCCACTTCGGCGCCTGATATATCGGGATGCGGGTGATATCCGCCTTTATCTATAAGGATTTCTGTAGTTATCTCGTGAGGATAAATGTTCTCCAGCATCTCCTGACTGAAGGCTGCCTGGTAGGTTTCATAAGGAAGAAGCGGCACATCTATTTCTCCCAAATCCAGACGGTGATCTATGTTCCCAATTGGATCGATTATATTTAAATCTTCATTTTCTCTAAAATATGACCGAGCCCACTCCACAATCCGTTTTTCTATACCGGTCTGATCCTGTGGCCTTTCCCAGTCATAAGATTGAAAATCCCCGGGATTCTCCATTACCTGATCAAAGTTATCACAGGTAAGAATCTCACCTGGATTCCATAATTCTTCCAGACCCGTTAGCTCATAGTTTCTACTCTGGTAGGGTATCCCAATATAATAAAATGCTATTCCCTGATCCTTATTTATAAAATCTTCTCTCGTATATAGTACCTTTAGTTCTCCCTGTTCATCATACAGCGGGTTCCGCCGTGGATACCCGATAGTAGCACTGTCTGTTATATTCCCGTATTTATCAACCCGGAGAGTTATATTGTGACTTATTCTAGGTTCATTCGGATTCCGCTCGTAATAATAATCCAGCGTTTCGAATTCATGAGTATAAAATACTGCATGTTTAAGATTATTATGTGTTTTCTGAATACATCTTATTTTATAATTGCTTTCCGTCACTTTATAGGGATGCTTGCTTTTTTCGGAATTATCGACCGCATAAATTTCCTGACGCAAAACACGACCCTTAAGTGCGCGACAGCCTTCATGTTCTTCTTCCGCGCTTAAACCGTCCGGTAAAATAGTATCGGCCAAAAGTATGCTTTGTGGATCTCCCTTGTAATATTCTTCTTCATACTGTCTGGAAATGTGTTCCCGGTCGCGGTAAAATCCTGCGTGAAACCAGGTCTTCGTATAAACCGGCGGCAGATGGAATTCTTCCTCCTGTGTCCGAAAGCCAGTGGGCGCACTACGATCCTTATTAAATTCTTTATAGGATTCACTATCCCACTGCTCGACCATACCAAAACCTCGAAACTCACGGTCCTCGCCGTCAAAATACCCGTGATGGTATTTATAAAGAGTAACCAGCTTTGTGTCTGTTACCAGTTCTCTTGTTTCGACTCGTTCGACAACATGTACAGGAAAGGGTAAGCGCGTTATCCATGGTTTACCGGCAGCTAAATCCCCCAGATAAAATTTCGTGGAGGAAGCATATTCGAAGTGTATTTCTGCTCCCATATTATTAACGATCGATTTCATTAAATGGGGTTTGCTACCACCAGCCAAATCGATGTAACATAAAGGGCAAACATTGTTTTTGGGTAGAGGAGAAGACCATAAAACACAGGCAGTGCCGTTACCGGGCAAGTCCGCTACCATAACGGAAGACAAATTATCGATTAACGGAAAATTATCGATACAACTAACTTCACTCCAGCCATTACCCGACTGATTGAACCAAAATTGTATACCATTTCGGCTTAGATAAATTATATCGGTTGTCCCTGACCCATCTATATCTGCCAGTCTTATCTGTCTTTGATTAAACTGGTCTGATGAATCAAAATGAGGAGCCCCGTCCATTGTGATTTTTGCGCCGAAACGTCCATAGCCAAGATTCGACCAGTAACAGACCTCGCCGTTTCTAATGCGAACGATATCGGTTAAACCATCTCCGGACATATCCGCAAGGTAAACCGATTGGGTAGCATCAGCAAAAATCAGAGTTGGGCCTTTTTCTTCATCAAGTTTTTTACGGACGGACAGAGCGGAGCCAAAACCTTCTTCTGCTTGTGAAGGATACCAGGTAAAAACATCATTCTCGGAAATTAAAATATCGGTATGACCGTCGCCATTTAAATCGATGAATTTTAGATTCGGATCCTTCCAGTCGATTCGCGGGTAAGAGGAAAAAGGAACAAAAGATTTCCACTTTTTATCGTGAGTCCGTTCAAAAAACCCGGGAACCGATTCCTCCAGTAAAACAAGGTCTTTTTGACCATCCCCTGCCAGGTCCATAATCTGTGTTTGTCCCCTTTGTAAATTTGCTAAAGAAGGCTTACTTGTAACAAGACAGGATGGGGCAAAACGCACCGAACCAGTATTGGCCGGTACAGGAGGTTCGGGTGGACCATCAATATCGCCAGGAACGGGTTCAAATTCAAGGTTACCTAAGTTCTGCTTGTAAAACCACCCTGTACCCTGCTCCGTTAAAATACCCGAAATTCCCTCGCCATCCAGATCGATTAACTGGTACTGTGACCCGTCGATTCCCTGCGGGAGATTTTCCAGACTGTCTTCATCTATAAATTGGACTTTTTTGTTTAATTGGAACTTAGAATAAGCAAACTCTAATGGAGGTAGAGATTTAGATCGATATGTTTCGTTTTCTTCATCCCATAGGTACCCATATTGCTTAACGGAAAAAAGATACGTCACTACAGGGCTTTCTTCATACTGAAAATCTGTTGATTTAACGAGATAGGGGTCGACAGGTAATTCGTCGGGGAAATGATGAAACATAAGAATCCGACGGCAAAGACGCTGCGTTCGAATTTCAAAACCGGCGCGATAATTGGAAAAAGGATCCTGGCGGATTTCCCAAAGTTCGGATTCATTTGAATCGGGATTATCTATATTATGTTCACCATAATCGAAGACCACTTCAAACAGATAGTCGGTTTCAGGGTCCGGTATTTGATTTTCCGCTCTAGGAATTTTATTCCCGTATTTTATCCTTTTTAAATACAGGTTGGCATATTCTTTTCCTATACGGTTTTTCTCCTGAGGAAGCGAAGGATCTATATTATCATCGTTTTCCTGCTTATAATGGTAAAGTATTACATTACCTTTATCATCGTAACTTTCTTCGAGCAGCCAACTAAATATACGCGAATTATCATCCGGATCGGAAATTCTGCTTTCGGGACTTTTACCATAAATACTGGTCACATTATTTTTCGAAATCGATTTCCAGTGAACATCACCGTCACTTATTCTCTTCCATCGCTCAATACGGGCAAAAAGTCCTTCAATTCTCGGTCGGTAACGATAAACTTTATACTCTTCTCCGTCTTTCGAGTCTTCTCTTTCATATTTCATAAATCGACCATTCTTCTCTTCTAACTCCGGCACGAGATCCTCTGCTCCGGAGAGTATAAAAGTATCAGACTCATTTCCATCTTGATATTTTGGCAGACCTTTATCCGTCTTTCTTGTTATGCTCGGAATGGATAAATTCCACCCTAAGCCAAACGGTCCATTTCCGGAGCCCGAATCATAAGAAAGTGAAAGCTTTGGATAGAAATCGGAGCGCCCGGGAGTAGTGTAAATTGGAACGCTTAGAGAACCTGTACCTGTAACGGGATTAACCTGGAATTTTTCACCGATACCCCGGATAGCACCCCCCCCTTTTGGAAGAGATATTTGCGGCGCGGAAATTTGTTTTTTTTCTTCTTTCTTATCTTCCGGCATATCTCTCCCTTAAAAAGAATTTGGCGCCATAGATAAAATATGCGACAACAAGTAATTCAAAATTTCACCTGTGATACCTACAATGAAAATATCGACCATAATTGTTTCCGAAAAAAGATATTCTTACCTCCATCGCTACAAAAAGATAGCGTACGGATTTTTCATAATTTGTCAAGGCGTTTTTTCGGAATTCGGGTTTCTAACAATATTTCAACAATTCTTTAACAAAAAATCAGATTTCGAGCGACGATTTTTTATTGTTATCACTATTTACCAATTTCACTACTCAAACAATCAACTTATTACTACTATAAGGGTCTTGCCAAAACAACAACCCCCCGTATATTATTGAATATAATTGAATAAAAATTCATTTTAATGCAAAAAGGGGAGGAA
>CAYRCN010000006.1:0-24677 GCA_964422805.1 uncultured bacterium
AGTAGTAATTAATGAGATTACTCTTTATTGGTGATGTTGTAGGCAAACCGGGGCTCAGAATTCTTTCAAAATTCGTCCCCGATTACAAAAAAGAAAATAAATACGATTTAATATGCGTAAACGGAGAGAATGCCGCCGGAGGATTCGGCCTCACCAGGAAAAGTGCTTCAAAATTAAAAAAGTACGGATGCGATGTAATAACCACGGGGAATCATATATTCGATAGAAAAGAAGAACTAGAAGAGCTTTTCAAACTCGAGTATGTAATACGGCCGCTAAATTACGAAAAATCTTTTCCCGGCAAGGGCTTTACTGTCATAGAAATAGAAGATAAAAAAGTTGCTATTGTCAACGTACAGGGACAGACTTTTATGCCAAAAGAACCGAAAACGAAAAGCCCGTTTAAATCAGTGCAAGAATGCGTCGAAAGCTTGCTTCCGATCACCTCAATAATAATAGTAGATATACATGCCGAAACAACTGCCGAAAAAATAGCGATGAGATATTTTTTGGACGGACAAATTTCGGCGCTTATCGGCACTCATACGCACGTTCAGACAGCAGATGAGTTAATCTCATCCGGCGGTACAGCGTATATTACGGATGTTGGTATGACAGGCGCCTTCGATTCGGTTATCGGCATGCAGGCGAAACCTATAATAAAGAAATTTATGGGTGATAAAAACCAGTCATTTAAACTGGCAAAAAACGACGTACGAATGAATGCAGTAGAAATAGAAATCTATGAGGCAAACGGTAAGGCAAAATCTATAAGGAGGATAGAAATTGGAGAAAATTCTTAAAGGCAAACCGGTCACAGAGAATATATTAGAAAATCTAAAAAAACAACAAAAAAAGAGAAAACTCGGGGTCTTCCGAGTTGGGAACAACCCGGGGAGCTCTTATTACCTTAAAAGTATCGTCAAAAAAGCTGACGAAGTGGGAATAACCGTCGATACATTGGAATTAGAAGAAAGAACCACAGAAGAAAAAATAAAAAAATCCCTTAAGGCAATGGCGAAATCAAAAAAAGTCAACGGAATACTTATTCTGAAGCCCCTACCTAAGAATATAAATATAAACGATTTAATAGAAATAATAGGCAAGGACCTGGATGTTGAAGGTATGCACCCTTATAACCTCGGCAAATTATTAATGGGATATCCCACTATAATTCCTTCTACTCCGGGAGCTGTCCTCGAATTAATGAAATACTATGATATAGACACAACGGGAAAAGAGACTGTAATAATCGGAAGAAGCAATATTGTAGGTAAACCTCTTGCAAATTTATTGTTAAGAAAAGCTCCTCTCGGAAACGCGACTGTTACAGTATGCCATTCCAGAACAATAAACATAAAAAATATTTCTAAAAAAGCTGATATTTTAATTGTTGCCATTGGACAGGCGGAATTCGTAACAGATGAATTCGTAAAAGAAGGCGTAATCGTAATAGACGTCGGAACAAATGAAAAAAATGGAAAGATGGTCGGAGACGTTCATTTCGAATCCGTAAATATGAAAGCAAAGGCAATAACACCGGTCCCGGGAGGCGTGGGAAGTATTACAACCGCAATGTTATTGTCAAATTTGTATAAATTGTGAGAAAAGAAGCCAGAAGCCAGAATTCAGAATACAGAATCCCTTCCCTACCCACCAACGGACTAACACACCAACAGACTAACTAAATAGAAAATGCTTATTTATTCGGTATCTGAAATAACTTCCACAATAAGAAAACAAATATCAAATATCGGTTGGGTTTGGGTACAGGGCGAAATCAGCAACCTGACATATCACAAATCCGGACATATTTACTTCTCAATGAAAGACGAAAACGCAGTAATTAGAGGTGTAATATTCAGGAGAGAAGCCAGTAAATTGGAGTTTGAACTCGAAGAAGGAAGAATCTTTCAAATATACGGCAGAATCGATATATGGGAAGGCGCAAGTCAGTATCAAATAATAGGGGAAAAAGTTTTACCGGGAAAACTCGGCCAGTTCTACCTAAAATTTCAAGAAATTAAAGAAAAATTAGAAAAAAAAGGATTTTTTGACGAAAAAGCTAAAAAACCTCTTCCCCATTTCCCTGAAAAAATCGGCATTATCACATCCACAGAAGGAGCGGCAGTTATAGACGTCCTTAAAATCATAAAAAAGCGTTTTCCGGGAATAAATGTTATAATCAGACCAACAATGGTTCAGGGAAATGAAGCCCCTAACGATATAATAAAAGCCATAGAAGAATTCGAAGAGCTTGGAGGCATAAATACACTGATTCTAACAAGAGGAGGCGGTTCTATAGAGGATTTATGGGCATTTAACGACGAAAGAGTAGCAGAAGCTATATTTAAGTGCAAAATACCCATTATTTCCGCCGTAGGACACGAAAGAGATTTTTCTATAGCCGATTTTGTCGCCGACAGGCGGGCGGCAACACCTACGGAGGCGGGAGAGCTGGCAGTGCCCAACATAACAGAAATAAACAATTTATTAGAAAGCATCAGATACAAAATAATAAAATCTGCCTCGCAAAGGATAGAAACCTATCTATTACGCCTAAAAACAATAGAAAAAAGCTATGCCATAAGACGACCCCTCTCCGTTTTCGAATTAAAAGAGCAGCAACTCGATTACCTTTACGACAAACTCACCAAGGTTATTAAATCGAAAATAAGCGAAAATAAAGAAAAAATCAAAGGACTAGAAAATATTATTCAAGCAACATCCTACAAAAGAACACTCGCAAGAGGATATTCTATAACCAGAAAGCGCAAAAAAATTATCAAAGATTCGTCAGAACTTAAGAAAAAAGATTTAATCGATATTGAGTTTCATAAAGGCAAAAGTAAAGCAATTGTAGAGAAAACTCAAGAGCAGTAGATCTTGAGTTTTTTTGCCTCGGGTCACGAGTCACAAGTCAAGAGTCAAAAAAAACAACCACTACCAACCTAAACCAAACCCATAAAAACATACAAACCAGACAGAGAAAATAAGTTTATTTTTTAGGATTTAAGTTAATGATATTACGTAACTTATAATATTTCAATTAAACCAAAAGCATAACTTTATCATCTTGCTTATTGGGTGTAATATTTAGCCTCAACTCAATTTCGTTAAAAACTCTTCAAAGTTTTATTTTCTGATTTTGTCGAAAAAGGGTGTTCTTTTTGTTTCGACACAAACAGCTGCGTAAATGTACATCGCAGCCGACCAGCTTTGCCAATCCTGTCCCATTGGTCGACCATCTTGAGCTTTCATCCACTCGTTGAAACCGAATTTCAGATTCTTTCTGCGAGAAATTTTTACCAGTTTCGTTAAAGCCATAAGTTTTTGTTTTGCAAGTTCATACTTTCCTGCTGCAACTAAAGCAGCTATGTAGAACCCGCACACAAAGGGCCAGATCCCTCCGTTATGATATTCGCCCGGCTTATTGTATTTTGCATATCTGGACATCCAATCGGGATCTTCCGGATATATAAACGGAAAAAAATTCGGAGGCAAATCTATCGCCAAAAGATGTTTTTCCTGCAATGATTCTATCTTTTTCTCAACCCAGGAAATAATCGCATTTGCTCTTTTCGAAGAACATATTCCACTAAGAATAGCCACGCTATTACCTAAAAGATCAAACCGCTCGCTTTTATATATTTTATATGACCAGAGTGCATAGTACGGTTTATGATGCAACATCAAACCTTCCTGGACCTTCCCTTTTTTCCTGGGACCCTTTATGGTAAATTTATCCATTAAGCCTTTTAATATTTTAGCTCTTTCATGCTTGCCCATAAGTTTCAGATAGCTATATACAAGAGTGTTTACAAAAAGTCCGTAACCCAGAACCCATAACTCGTCCCTCCAATCGCTTGTAGGTAATTGCGCAACGATTACTCTATCTCCCGGACTCTGATATTCCATCCATTTCATTGCTTTTTCTACTGAACCAGCCAGAAAATTCTTTTCGCCAGTAAATTTTCTAAAAATAGCGACCGCCATTAAAAATAAAGGAGTGCTGTCACTTGCCTCTCTGTCTTCAGGGTCATTAACAAGAGAAGGTATATGTCCCAGTCTAGTCTGTCTTTTTGCGAGTTCTTTTAACACCTTTCGCAAAACATTAATTAGTTTTTTATTGCCTGAAACAAGAATACCCAAAGAAGATATCATTAAATCCCTAGTATAAGCTTCCGGGTAACCCCATCTTGCTGTTCTGGGCAACCCCTTGTACGGGCCTTTGGAGTTTTTTAATAAAACTTCTATTGCTATTTTTTTTGCCTCGTCAACAAGCTCTCTGTTATAATCCGGCATATTTAGAAAATTCCGAGTTTATCCTTAACTATTTTCAAAAATTTTCTTGTAACGACCTTGTAATCGAAATGTTCTATAGCTCTTTTCCTTCCTGCTTCACCCATTTTCTTTCTCAACTCCTCACTTTCCATTAAATCCATCATATAATTAGCGATATCATGTACACTCGCTCTAAAATCAACCGCTCGAGGTCTCTTAAAAATAATTCTCTGCGCCTGCTTATCTTCGGGGTAATTTCCAAGATACATTTCTTTAATTCTAATTTCCTGTGCTACCCCCGCAAGAAAAGCATTCTCGCCATGCACCATCGTATCCAGCATCCCCATTGCTTTAATACCAATGACTGGTTTACCGCAGGATGCAGCTTCTATCTGAGTCATTCCAAACCCTTCTAAACGCGAAGGAGCTGCATATATATCACAGGCCGCCACCAGGTAGGGCATAAAATTTCGAGAAATTACGTTAGAAGCGTAAACGACTTTTTTAGAAATACCAAGTTGCGCAGCAAGCTGCATATCAAGAAGATTTTGAGTCTCCGTACGAGGTTGAGGCCAGACTTTACATACATATTTCCAGGGAGGAGCCTTCGGTTCATTAATTGCCAAAGCCTGCATAACTTCCTGAGCACCTTTAGAGGTAGCATCTCCACCAACCGTAAGAATCATCAACTCTTCAGGTTTTACTCCGAGAGATTCTCGAATGGCAACAACTTTAGGATCGTTTTTTTCTCTCGGTATAAAAGATTCGGTATCACAGCCTACCGGTAAAACTTTAATATTTTCACCGCTTAAACCATCTCTTTTATAAACTTTTTTTACCCAATTGGAAGTTACCAAAATAAGCGGCAAAGCATCGAGAATCTCTCTGTAACTTCCGATGTACCCATCGGCAACCAGCCATGGAATTGCAAGACAGCCAAATCTCTGCGGATGAAGAACAAGTTGCGGAGTATGTCCCCAATATCCTACACCAACAACAATATCTGGCTTAAACCAATGGTAATACCATTCTTTTTCCTGGTACGATTCGCAATTTACAGGATAAGCTTCTATCCCAAGCTCTGTTAAACCTCTGTACAAGAGGGCGCCTTGCGTTGCAAGTCCACCTGGTGATGCAGGATAATCAAACATTACAAGTACTTTCATAATTTTTCACTCCTGGATATAAGTTTTCTCCTCGCTTCACTTAACGCCCTAAAACACCAAAAAGCTTCCGCTCTTGGGGTTGTTTTTGCTTCCCAGCTATCAAAAGGAAAACCATATATATCCGTAATAATCTTGAATTTTTTATTCCAGATCTCTTCCGAAAGTGTCGTAAACATATCCGCACTATCGATTGCCCGGGGAAAATACTTTTTTCCGCCATCCTCATACGCAAACATCCTCAACTCACTGGCAATTAATTTCCCTTTTTCCATTAAAGACAACACTGCATTACCGGTCTCCTCATGCCTCCTATGTCTAATATACTCACCATTAATACTGTGTGTAATAATAAAATCATATTCGTTTTTTTTGAGAAGAGACAGAATCACTTCCTCAACTTCCTTAATTTCAAGAGGTATTTGTTCGACCCCGTCATCAAGGTCCCCAATATCTCCGATAGCATTCAACTCCTTAAGTACCTTCAAAAACTTCGGACTTCTATCCATATCGCTTTTTCTGCACAAAGAAATTATTTCCCAGTTTAAATCGGAATTGATAAGAACAGTACCTCCAGCCCAGAGGGTTTCGTCATCGGGATGAGCCACAATTAATGCACAATTCTTAAAATTCCGCATTATTAGGCAAGATACTAACAATTATATTTACTGTCAAGATGTTATGATTTATACTATAATCAGTTGAATAAAAAGTCGATTATTTTGTATATTAATGAGAAAGTATTGACACTTGACATCACCATTATTAATCATTAAAATCTAAATATTTAGGGAGGTTATATGGAAAAAGATAAAGAAGTGAAAAAATATGAAAGTTATAGTTTGTCGCCTGGTGTATTTGAATGCTATGGTCATGGGTGGAGGCAGTTATGGAAAAACTTTCTTGAGTTGTTTGTAATATTTCTTATATTTAACTTCGCTTCACAGTTTGCAGGTATTTTTTTTATCCCGATGTATTTTACGGCTTTCTTCGAAAATGAACCGGAGTTCTTGATTTTTATATTCTTATTTATAGCTATTGCAGGTATCCTCGCCACGGCATTCATGTTCCTTGTTGTCAAACCTATGCAATTTGGTATTTCTTATCTCAACCTTAAAGCATCAAGAGGAGAAAAACTTGAAATAAAAGAAATGTTTTCACCTTTTTTGGACTTCTGGAACGTCGTTCTTGCCGGTTTTCTTATGACATTAATAGTTGTTTTCGGCACACTTTTCTTCATTATACCCGGAATTATTTTCGCCTGTAAGCTGATATTTGTACCTTATATCGTTATGGATAAAAAGATGAAAGCTACAGATGCCATAAAAGAAAGCTGGGAAATGACGGATGGATATGCCTGGACTGTATTTGGTATTGGAGTACTCGCCGGTCCAATTATCATTGCAGGGTATATTTGTTTCTTCGTAGGGGTATTTATATCTATTATGTGGATTTATATCACCTTCGCTTCACTTTACCACGCAGTTCGGTTGAAAAAAGGGTAAATTCAATGAAAGTTACATTAATAGATTCAGATTCGATAAAAAAATGTATAACAGCGGCAAGAACCTCCCACGGTTCAGAATCAGACAACATGGGACCAAAAGACAAAAAACTAATCCGTAATCTAATAAAATGGAAACACACGTCGATTTTTGAACATTGCAGTTACACTTTTAAAATAGAAGAAGTTTCACGTGCTCTTCTTCAGGAACTTGTTCGTCACAGAATGGCAAGCTATACGGTACGCTCGACAAGATATACTTTAAAAGACCTTACAAAAGATAAAGATATTGAAAAGGCAAAAGGTCCTACTGGGTATAAAAAAATCGTAGAAAGATACTGCGTTGTACCTGAATTACCCGACAAGGTACTGGAAAAGTTCTATGAAACAACTGCACAGAATTTAAAACACATATTACTATTTCTATCAAAATATAAACTTTCAAACGATTTGATAAAATATCTGCTTCCGGAATCCTTCAAAACGGAATTGGTCATGACCTTAAACGTACGCAGCTTAAGGAATTTTCTAAAACTAAGAACCAGTAAAGCAGCCCTCTGGGAGATCAGAAAACTTGGGCTTATGATGTATAAGTCTATCCCTAAAGATCACAAAATATTGTACGAAGATCTTAATCTATAAGCGCCTTCGCAACGAATCTAAATAGAAAGACTGCAAACAAAACCCACATTATAGGATGAATCTCTTTCGCTTTCCCTTTGAATAGCTTCATAATAGGATAAGAAACAAAACCGAAAGCCATTCCATCCGTTATACTGTAAGTCAGAGGAATACCTATAAAAGTAAGATATGCAGGTATTGTCTCTGTAATATCATCCCAATTTATCTTTGCTATACTTTTTATCATTAGAGAACCGACGATGACAAGAGCAGGTGCTGTAACAGGATGAAACAATTCCTGGCCGACCGCATATCCTCCGCCTATCGCTTTAACAATAGGATAAAAAAATATAGCCCCCATAAAACAACATGCGGTAAAGACACTGGTAAGGCCCGTCCTGCCTCCCTCACTAACTCCGGCTGCGCTTTCTATAAAGCTCGTAACATTCGAAGTCCCAAGAAAACTACCTGCGACAGTACCGATGGCATCAGCCATTAAAGCCCTGCCCGCCCTCGGTAAATTACCATTCTTATCAAGTAAATTCGCATGTGAACTAACCCCTATTAGAGTACCTATTGTATCGAAGAAATCCAACAGGAAGAGAACGAGTATAGGTATTATATATTCGAAACGTAGCGCTCCGATTATGTCAAGTTTAAAAAACGTCGGTGCGATCGAAGGCGGCTTAGAAACCACCCCATGAAATTTAACGATACCAAAAGGAATGGCGATAATTGCTGTAGATAAAATACCCCAGAGGAGCGATCCCCTAATTTTCCTCGCTACCAAAAAACACATTATAAGCAAACCTATTATAAATACTGCCACGTAGTTAGTATTAAGTTTTGCGAGTGTTACACCTGTAGCCGGACTTTTAGCGATTATTCCACCCCACTCCAACCCAATAAATGCAATATAAATCCCAATACCGACGGCAATTGCTCTCTTAAGACTATCGGGAACGGCATTAACGATTATTTCCCTTATTTTAAATAGAGTTAAAATTACGAATATAAGCCCCGAGACAAAAACTATTCCCAGTGCTTTTTCCCATGCAACACCCATTGCGATAACTATAGTAAAAGCAAAAACAAAATTCTCACCAATTCCGGGCGCGAGAGCAATAGGATAATTAGCATAAAGTCCCATTATAAGCGTCGCGACTGCTGCTGACAGGATAGTTGCCATCATAACAGCACCAAAATCCATACCTGCTTGAGAAAGAATCATAGGCTGGAAAAATATAATATAAGCCATTGTCATAAAAGTTGTAACACCCGCGATAGCTTCTGTCCTCAGGTTAGTATTGTGTTCTTTGAGCTTAAAAAAATCCATTTACCCCTCCTTTTCAAGTACTATTAATATTAAAATAAAAATACGAATTCTCGAAATTTTGTCAAGTTTTTAACCACAGAGAACACAGAGAAAGTTGCTTGGATTAGAAGAAGTGCACGTTAGAAATTCAGGGATTATGGATTAAGTGGTAAGTGTTTTTTGCATAATCCTTGCTCTACTTTGTAGCTTTGCAACTAATCCTTAACCCTAGCTTGACTTCCTGTTTTTCCCCTGATCTTAAATAAATTCTCACGCAGAGACACAAATACACAGAGAAAAATATGTTTTTAGAACACAGTAAGAATTTGGGTGTGGTGGGGCTTTGTGCTCTTTGTGGGCTTTGTGGTTCAAATTTCTCGTTGGTACTTTGGACTAAAAAAAGGCTTGACATGGAATCTCTCTAGACTATTATTTTAAAAAATTAGGGAGGTATTAATGGATCCGGTTTTAATAGGCTTCTTTATTTATCTTGCAATTATTTTAGGAATAGGTATCTGGACATACCGTCTAACAAAAACCCAGGAAGATTTTATTATAGCAGGAAGAAGATTAAATCCTTTAGTTGCGGCTTTCTCGGAGCGGGCATCAGGAGAATCCTCATGGCTCCTTTTAGGATTACCTGCTATGGTGTTTACCGCGGGTCTTATAGAACTATGGACTGCTATTGGATGTGTAGCAGGTATTATCGCAGCATGGTTTATAATCGCAAAAGACCTACGAATCAAAACAGAAAAAGTAAATGCTATTACACTACCAGGCTTTCTCTCAAGAAATTTTGGTCCCGAAAACAAAATAAATGAAATTATAGCAACATTCATTATCATATTTTTTTATTCATTATACGTTTCTGCACAATTTAACGGAGCCGGAAAAACTCTTCATACTACTTTTGGGCTACCTCATTTAACCGGAATAACAATAGGAGCTTTAGTTATTGTATTTTATACTCTATTGGGAGGATTTTTTGCTGTAGCCTGGACGGATTTTCTGCAGGCGATACTTATGATTATTACTCTCGTTGCACTTCCTATAGTAGGGTTCATAACAATTCTAAAAGGAAACTACAATATAAATTTTACCCTCTCCTCACTTGTAGGAAATCTTAAAGGTTGGGGAGCCATAGCAGGAGTAATAGGAGGCTTAAGCTGGGGACTCGGATATTTCGGACAACCTCATACCATCGTGAGATACATGTCAATAAAAGATCCCGAAAAAATACGCATCAGCCGGAACATTGCAATTGTATGGAGCATACCTGCATTTTTGGGAGCATTTTTTATAGGTGTAGTCGGAAAAGGACTTATAAACCCGGAAACACTTTCCGATTCCGAATACCTTATGCCCCACCTCGCAACCACACTTCTTCCCCTTTGGCTTGCCGGCATTTTAATTTCCGGAGCGATTGCGGCCATGATGTCGACAGCCGACTCCCAGTTACTTGTCGCCTCCTCCGCTTTATCCGAAGACGTATATCATAACATATTCAGAAGAAAGATTTCCGAAAAAACACAACTAATGGCTTCGAGGATAATTACCTTACTTGTAGGCGCATCAGCCTTTGCGCTCGCAGTCAAATCACAAAGACTAATATATTCAATGGTTGCTTACGCATGGTGCGGACTCGGTGCTTCGTTCGGACCCGCTCTTCTCTTCTCGTTAAAATGGAAGAAAACCACAAAATACGGAGTTATGGCCGGGATGTTAACGGGAGCCGTTAGCACAATAATATGGACAAACATAAAAACCCTCAACAATTTCATTACTGCAAGGATAGCATCCTTCGCCCTGGCCACACTCGCAGTCGTTATAGCAAGCCTTTTAACAGAAAAAAAATAATAGATATTAAGCATTAGTTTTTTAGTTTTAAAAAATTCGTCACTTTTTTCGAATAACGAAATAAGACGCCTACCCCACCACTACACAAATTAGCTCATTTAGCTAAACATCAGCTTAAAATACCGATATTCATTTCGACTGAATTTTATTTCAATTATTGAATTTTTATACAAAAAATGAAATTCAGAAAAAAATAAAAAAATCCTTGACAAATAAAGGAAAAAAGATATATTAATAGTGAAATTTGACGTAAAAATATTCAAAAAAAATGAATATTTTTTCAAAAAAAAGTGCATAATATAGTAACTATAACAAAAGGAGGAAATGAATATGTTGAATTGGCAAAAAACGAACGACGCGCTCGGGACAGCAAATAGAGGCAATCCTGCGGAATCGGGGTTGTGTACTTTATGTCGTGCAGATTGTGCGGGAAAGTGCGAAACCTGGCTCTCGAGTTTAAGGGGACGAAATATGCTCTATCCTCGTGATTTTAGCAGTGTAACGGCAGGAAGTGGAAATACGTGTCCAATAGGTGTATCGTACAGTTCTCTCAGGATACAGGGTTACTTATATGGGGCAGCCGATTTACCAAAAGGAGTATCGAGTGACCCCGATGACTGTGTTTTTCCTAATGTTGACCTTGAAACTGAGTTTGGCGCAAAAGTCAAAACAAAATCGAGAATTCCAATAATGACAGGTGCGCTTGGATCTACATTTATCGCAGCAAAGTACTGGGATTCATTTGCAATTGGAGCAGCACTGGTTGGATTTCCCATAGTTGTTGGCGAAAACGTTGTGGGTATAGATAGAGACGCTGTTATAGAAAACGGAAAGATAAAAAAAGCTCCGGAATTAGAAAGACGAATAGATACCTATTTGAGATATTTCGATAAATTTGGCGCAATTATCGTCCAGATGAATGTAGAAGATACCCGTAACGGAGTAGCGGAGTTTCTTATAGAAAAATACGGCGATAAAGTAATAATCGAACTTAAATGGGGCCAGGGCGCAAAAGTAATAGGGGGTGAAATTCAGGTAAATAGTCTGGATTATGCGTTATTCCTTCAAAAACGCGGATATATCGTAGATCCGGATCCATCAAAACCTGAAGTCAAAGAAGCTTTAAAACACGGCGCAATAAAATCAATTGCAAGACACAGCCGATTAGGGTATACAGACAAAGCTTCAATTCCTCAGGTTAGAGAAGATTTTATGAAAGAAGTAGAATATCTGCGCAAACTCGGCTACAAGCGTATCTCCTTAAAAACTGGTTCATACGGAATGGAAGCCCTCTCTATGGCTATCAAATACGCATCTGAAGCTAATCTTGATCTGCTAACTATCGACGGCTCGGGAGGCGGAACCGGAATGAGCCCGTGGAATATGATGGAAAGCTGGGGAGTCCCCTCTATTTTCTTACACTCAAAGGCTTATGAGTATGCGTCAATACTCTCCAAGAAAGGGAAAAATGTCGTTGACATGGCTTTTGCAGGCGGAATTGCAAAAGAAGACCAGATCTTCAAAGCGCTTGCTTTAGGAAGCCCATACGTAAAACTAATATGCATGGGCAGAGCACTTATGATACCCGGCTTCCTTGGCTCAAACATCGAAGGGGTATTGAATCCGAAGAAAAAAGAAAAATTAAACGGAAACTGGGATAAACTACCAAATTCCGTTTCGGTCTTCGGCGAAAAGCCAGATGAGATATTTGCAGGATATTATGACCTCGAAAAGAAACTCGGAAAAGATGAAATGAAACATATACCGTATGGTGCCATCGCAGTGTGGACACTCTCAGATAAACTTGCTGCAGGATTACAGCAACTTTTAGCCGGAGTAAGAAAATTCAGCATAAAGGGTATCTCTCGCGATGATATCTTCTCTGCCAACAGAGAAACCGAGAAGGAAACCGGAATACCCTTCATGACTGATATTCTAGATAAAAAAGCAAAGGAGATTTTGGTTTCATAGGCATAAGTCAAATTAATGGTGGAGGGTAGAAAAATATACTCTTCCATGGTATTACCTACTCCCCAAGAGACTACCCCCACCATTAAAGACGGAGGAAAAATGAAACTTATAGTAGCTTTAATACAACCGCATAAATTACCCGACGTAAAAAAAGCTCTTTACGATGCCGAGGTATACAAAATGACTGTCGTCAATGCTGTTGGCAGCGGACAACAAAAAGGATATACAAACGATTATCTTGGTAACATAAAAGAAGTAAACCTCCGAAAAAAACTACGAATCGAAATAGCGGTAAAAGACGAATCTGTCGACGCTACGGTCAAAGCAATCGTCAAAGGGGCACAAACAGGCAGAATAGGTGACGGAAAAATATTCGTTCTTGACCTGCCTGAGTGCATTAGAATTCGCACCGGCGAATGCGGAGAAATAGCAATAGGATAAATTAGCCACCAAGACACGAAGGCACAAAGCAAAATATGTATTTAATTGCAACAAAAAAAAGTAAATTTAAACAAAGAATCAAACAGTCAATCTTCGTGCCTTGGTGCCTTTGTGGCCAAAACTAAAAAAGGAGAAAAAAAATGAAGAAAAAAGGATTGTGCTTAACATGTTTACACGATAGAGATTGCGATTTCCCGAGAAAATTTCCTGTTTGGCAATGCGAAGAGTTTGATGGATACGGAAATGCTTCACAAAAAATAAAGAATAGCACAAAAAGGAAGCAAAAGAAATTTAAGCGCGAGGAGTCGCTAACCCATGTTTAAAAGCATTGCAACTAGCTAATTACACGCAAAAAGATTTACCAAAAAAAATCTCCACACCGACTTACAAAGTAATATGTTTACTCAAAAAAGGCAAGATATTGAAAACCTGAATAAAAATTCACTTAAAAGTTTATTATAAATAAAAAAAATTTAATTTACCCCCTTGACAAATAAGAATTAATTATTATAATAACCTTCGAAATTTGTTTGAATAAATATGCAATATAAATGAATATCAATTCATAAACAAAGGAGGCTATTATGGCTAAATTAAAAATTGAAAAAAGTAGAGAGCAGCTGTTAGCAAGTAAATATTATGATAGGTTTAATAATCCTGCGATTAAAGAGATGCTTGCTGTAAAAACTCAAATCAGGAAGGCAATGGCTAATTATCTCTATAATAATGGCTTCCTTGAAATATCTGCTGTTATGGTGTCTCCGGAAACAGACCCTCTCTGTCATGATGTTTTTTCAACCGAGTTCGAGTACTATGGTGAAACCTATACCACCACAAAAAGCATGATTCTGCATAAAATGATAGCCGTGAGCGGGATCGATAAGTTTTTTTGCTTCTCTCCCAACCTGCGTCTCGAGGAAAAAGAAACCGCAGATTCAGGACGTCATCTCTTCGAATTTACACAGCTTGATCTTGAAATAAAAGGTGCGAGTAGGGATCAATTACTCAAACTCGGTGAAGGGATTTTTGTCCATGTTTTTAGTGAGATTAAAAAAAGCTGCAAAAAACAGCTTGAATTTTTTAACCGTGATTTAAAAATACCAGAAACTCCGTTTAAAAGAATTGCCTTTGAAGAAGCAATGGATGAGTACGGTAAAAACTTTGAAGTTATCCTTTCTGAAAAAATGGAAGAGCCCTTCTGGTTAATTGATATCCCTGACTGGAAAAGAGAATTTTACGATAAGGAAGACCCTAAAAGACCGGGAATTCTGCTCGACATGGATCTAATTTACCCCGAAGGTTTCGGAGAAGGACTCTCAGGCGGTATGAGGGAAAATAAATACGAAAAAATAAAAGAACGAATAATTCGTCAGAAACTCAACCCTAACGACTATAAGCTTTATCTTGAACTCGCAAAATTGGGGCTTCCGCCCTCCGGAGGTTTTGGGATTGGTATAGAGCGGATAACTCGTTATATATGTGGATTAAAACATGTTAAAGACGCAACTTTATTCCCAAAGATTCCCGGCGAACTAAGCTTATAAAAAGCAAATATGTAAAAAACTATAAGAAAATAAGGAGAAAACATGACTCAAGAAGCTCTGCAAATAAGCGCAGTCGGATTAGATACCCTATGGGTACTTCTGGCAGCATTTCTTGTATTCTTTATGCAGGCTGGATTTGGAATGGTAGAAGCCGGTTTTATCCGTGCAAAAAACACCTGCAACATTCTTACTAAAAACTTTTTGGATTTTAGTATGGCCTCGATAGGATTCTTTATGTTTGGCTATGCGATAATGTTCGGAGATGGAAACGCTCTTATAGGATTAAAGGGATGGTTTTTAGCAAACGCTGAATCTGGAGCTAACATTCCGTTATATGCTTTTTGGTTGTTTCAAGCCGCTTTCTGCGGCGCTGCAGCGACAATAGTTGCCGGCGGTATGGCAGAAAGAATGAAATTCAAGGCTTATCTTATATATTCATTCATAATTTCAGCTCTGATATATCCTATAGTAGGTCACTGGATATGGGGCGGTGGATGGTTATCGGCACTTAACTTCGCCGATTTCGCCGGTTCAACGGTCGTTCACACTGTCGGGGGTACCGCTGCACTCGTTGGTACAATAATGTTAAAACCAAGAATCGGAAAATATGGGCCGGACGGAAAACCAAACGTCATCGCGGGACATTCAATTCCCCTCGCTTCGCTCGGTGTATTCGTATTATGGTTCGGTTGGTTTGGATTCAACCCCGGCTCTTCTTTGAGTGTAGGAGACGGAAGCTTAATAGCACTTGTTGCGATTAATACAAACCTGGCTGCTGCTGCGGGAGGTATTTCCGCAATGATTACGGTATGGAAGATGTTCGGAAAACCAGATTTATCAATGGCTATGAATGGCGCTCTTGCCGGTTTAGTTGCCATAACGGCACCCTGCGCTTTTGTTAACCCATGGGCGGCAATAGTAATAGGAGCCGCAGGAGGCGTTATCGTTGTGTTGGGTGTAATTTTACTGGACAAATTACATATCGATGATCCGGTTGGTGCGGTCCCGGTTCACGGCATGAACGGATTTTGGGGTACAATTGCTATTGGACTTTTCGGAAAGAAAAGCCTGGGTTTAGCTTATAATGGACTCTTCTATGGCGGCGGATTAAAACAGCTTGGAATTCAGCTTATCGGTGTTTCATCGGTAATTATATTCATAGCTATAAGTATGAGTATTGTTTTTAAGCTGATAAATGTTACTATTGGATTGCGTGTTCCTCGAGAAGAAGAACTAAAAGGTCTGGACATCGGAGAACATGGAATGGAAGCATACGGAGGCTTCCAGATATTTACAACTGAATAGATAACGGAGGTAAAAAATGAAACTTATAGTAGCTTTAATTCAACCATATAAATTACCTGACGTAAAAAAAGCTCTCTACGATGCTGAAGTTTACAAAATGACGGTCACCAATGCCCTCGGCAGCGGACAACAAAAAGGATATACGGAAACTTACCGCGGTGTCCTTCAAGAAGTAAATTTACTTAAGAAACTGCGATTGGAAATAGCGGTTAATGAAGATTTTGTAGAACCAACCATAGAAGCAATAGTTAAAGGTGCTCAAACCGGGAAAATAGGAGATGGAAAAATATTCGTTCTTGACCTTCCAGAGTGTATAAGAATACGAACCGGTGAACGCGGTAACAACGCAATTGGTTAAAAAGGAGTTAGAAATGTCTAAAAAAACAAAAGCAGATGTTTTAAAAATCGTAAAAGATGAAAATGTAAAATTTATTCGCTTATGGTTTACGGATGTTCTCGGACAGGTTAAAAGCTTTGCGATAACCGTAAACGAACTCGAAGGTGCTCTTACAAATGGAATGGGATTTGACGGCTCATCAATAACGGGTTATCAGGATATCGAAGAATCGGATATGATTGCAATGCCGGACCCAAACACCTTTGTAATATTACCATGGCGACCAAACGAGAAAAAAGTAGCACGTATGATATGCGATATTCTAAACCCCGATAGAACACCTTATGAAGGCGATCCGAGATACGTCTTAAAAAGAGCGTTAAAGCGTGCTAAAGAAATGGGGTTTGACCACTTTTATATTGGTCCGGAACTGGAATACTTCTATTTTAAAGACGATAAAGGAACAGAGGTACTCGACAGAGGAGGATACTTCGATTTAACTACTTTAGACGTTGCCAGTGACCTCAGAAGAGAAACTGTTTTTGCACTTCAAGAAATGGGAATTCATGTCGAATATTCCCATCATGAAGTAGCGCCTTCACAACATGAAGTGGATATGCGGTATGCGGATGCTCTAAAAATGGCTGACGATGTTATCACTTACCGGGTAGTTGTGAAAGAAATTGCTACTAAATTCGGAGCTTATGCTACATTTATGCCGAAGCCGATTTTTGGAGAAAACGGCTCAGGTATGCACACACATCAGTCGTTATTTAAAGGAACCAAAAACGCCTTCTTTGATAAAAATGCAAAAGACAATTTATCCGATACCGCTCGCACATATATAGCAGGACTTTTGAAGCATTCAAAAGAAATATGCTCTATATTCGCACAGACAACTAATTCCTACAAACGTCTGGTACCCGGCTATGAAGCGCCTGTATATATAGCCTGGAGCCAACGAAACAGAAGTGCTCTTATCCGTGTACCCATGTATCAACCCGGACAGGAAAACGCAACTCGTTGTGAGTTCAGAGCGGCAGATCCTGCCTGCAATCCATATTTAACATTTGCTGCGATGCTTCACGCAGGATTGGAAGGGATTGAGAAAAAATATAAGGCTCCAACTCCAATGGAACAGAATCTCTATCATCTTTCCCCAATTGAAAGAAAAGAAAAAGGTATAGAAACCCTTCCGGATAGTCTTGGTCAGGCAATATCAATAACCGAAAACAGCCTGCTTGTGAGAAAGATACTTGGAGAACATATTTTTCCAAGATTTGTCGCTCTTAAAAAGAAAGAATGGGATGATTACCGGATACAGGTATCCGAATATGAACTCGATAAATATCTGCCGATATTATAATGGTTGGTGAGTTGTTCTGTTAGTGCGTTGTCCGGTTAAGAAAATGGCATAAAAAAATGCTAAGTAATATAAAATATCCCAAAAAACAGGGATTATATAGCCCGGAAAACGAACATGATTCCTGCGGCGTAGGCTTCGTATGCAATATTAACGGAGAAAAAACCAACGATATTGTAAAGAAAGGCCTGAAAATACTTGATAGACTTGCTCATCGTGGCGCTGTTGGAGCAGACCCAAAAACAGGCGACGGTGCAGGTATTCTATTACAGCTTCCGCATGAATTTCTATCTAAAGTTACGGAAAAACAAAAAATCGAATTGCCCTCTCCCGGAGAGTATGGAACGGGTATAATTTTCCTACCCCAAGATGTCAATGAAAGATCATTTTGCAGGGATGTTCTTGGAAAAGTAATTGAAGAAGAAAAACAACTACTTCTTGGCTGGAGAAAATTACCCGTTGATAATTCTAATATCGGCGCAAGCGCAAAGGAAACTCAACCATCAATAGAACAAATTTTTATACAAAGAAACCCTGATATTCCAACAAGAGGATCTGATGACGGCCTGCACTTCGAGCGAATTCTTTACGTAATCAGAAAAAAAGCTGAAAGTACAATAAATTCCTCCGATATAAAACAGAAATCTTTCTTTTATATAACAAATATCTCAAGCAAAACCATTACCTATAAAGGTCTTCTTATGGCAAATCAGGTAGAAGGTTTTTATACCGATTTGAAAGACGAATCCATAAAAAGCGCTATAGCTATGATTCATTCAAGATACAGCACAAATACTTTTCCAACTTGGGACTTAGCTCAACCTTTTAGATTTTTAGCTCATAACGGCGAAATAAATACACTAAGAGGAAATATAAACTGGATGAAAGCCAGAGAAGGCCTATTGGAAAGTCCTATTTTCGGTAAAGATATAAAAAAAGTAAAGCCGATTATAGATCCCTCGAAAAGCGACTCAGCTATAATAGACAACGTTTTCGAACTTCTAACTTTAGCCGGACGAACTCTGCCCCACTCCATGATGATGTTAATTCCCACAGCATGGGAAAATAATGAACTCTTAGATGAAAAGCTAAAAAATTTCTATAAATACCATGCGTGTATTTCCGAACCATGGGATGGGCCTGCTGCGATATCTTTTACCGATGGAACACGTGTGGGAGCCATATTGGATCGAAACGGATTACGTCCAGCCCGTTATCTGATTACAAAAGATGGTCAGGTTGTAATGGCCTCAGAAGTAGGAGTTTTGGATATTAAAGGTAAAGACATTCTAAAATCCGGAAGACTTGAACCCGGAAAAGTTTTTTTTGTTGACACTGAAAAAGGACAGATAATCCAGGATGAACAGATTAAGGAAAATTTATCAGGCAGGAAACCATATTCCCGGTGGCTGAGTGAAAATCTACTTGAATTCGATTCGTTAAAATCGGTTAAGTTGAAAGACAGAAATTCACATATTCCTAAAGAAGATTTCTTTCCTTACTTAAAAGCAAATGGTTACACCAGAGAAGATTTAAAAACTATAATCAAACAAAAAGCAATCGATGGAAAAGAACCAATTGGTTCAATGGGTAACGACCACCCTCACGCAGTGCTATCGAAACAGCCACAACTTATTTTTAATTATTTCAAACAATTATTTGCCCAGGTTACAAATCCTCCAATTGACTCAATAAGAGAAAGAATAGTAATGAGCATGGTGAGTTTTCTAGGCCCAAAAGACAACATCTTAGAAGAAATCCCTGATCATGCGCATAAATTGGAGCTAGGCGAACCAATACTTACAAACGAAGATTTTGAAAAGCTTAAGAATATAAATGTAAATGGTTTTGCAACTAAAACGATATCTCTGCTTTTTAACCCTAAAAGTGAAAGAAACTTCATAAAAGCTCTGGATAGAATTACAAAAGAGGCAAAGGAAGCCGCTCTAGACGGATATTCATTTATTTTACTGAGCGACAGAGGAATAAACAAAGAAAAAGCCTGCATACCATCACTAATGGCAACCGGAGCAGTTCATCACGCTCTTATTAAAAGTGAATTACGTACACAGGTTAATATTCTAGTTGAATGTGCAGATGCAAAAGAAGTCCAAAATTTCACTCTTCTCTTAGGTTACGGTGCAGACTGTATCAATCCATATCTTGCCTTTGAAGTAATAAGATATTTATCCGAAGAAGGCGAAATCGATATCGATCTAAGTGACGCAATAAACAACTATAAAAGCGCCATCAATAAAGGAATACTCAAGATTTTGTCAAAAATGGGTATTTCAACCCTTCAAAGTTACCGGGGAGCTCAAATATTCGAAGCGCTTGGGCTCGGCAAGGAAGTTGTAGAAAAATGTTTTGCCGGAACAACTTCACGTATAGGAGGGGTCGACCTCTTAACACTGGCAAAAGAGACTCTCATCAGACATAAAATAGCTTTCCCAGACACTCCTACAATAAAAAAGCATCTTCCATCCGGCGGTTTTTATCAGTGGAAAAGAGATGGAGAATATCACCTATGGAACCCCCAGAGTATTGCCTACCTTCAAGATTCTACTCGAAAAGGAGATTATGAAGAATATAAAAAATTTGCTCAAATAATAAATAATCAAAGCGAAAATCCAACGACTTTACGAAGTCTCTTAAAATTCAACCCAACCCTAAATCCCATATCATTAAAAGAAGTTGAAGGGACTTCGGAAATAGTCAAGAGATTTGCAATAGGGGCAATGAGTTTCGGCTCAATAAGCCGTGAAGCACATGAAACTATAGCTATGGCTATGAACAAGCTCGGCGGCATGTCTAATACCGGAGAAGGAGGCGAAGACCCTTCACGTTTCAAAAGACTCTCAAACGGAGCTTCGTTTTCAAGTAAAGTCAAACAGGTTGCTTCAGGACGTTTCGGAGTCACTACAAATTATCTTGTTCATGCCGATGAGATACAGATAAAAATTGCTCAAGGTGCAAAACCGGGCGAAGGCGGACATTTACCAGGGCATAAAGTTAGTGAAATTATAGCAAAGACACGCCATACCACACCGGGAGTCACCCTCATATCTCCCCCACCACATCACGATATATATTCTATTGAAGATTTAAACCAATTGATTTTTGACCTTAGAAATGTAAATCCGAAAGCAAGAATAAGTGTTAAGCTTGTTTCAGAAGTCGGTGTAGGGACTGTTGCAGCAGGAGTCGCAAAAGGTCATGCTGATATGATTTTAATATCGGGAGGTGATGGAGGCACGGGTGCAGCACCCTTAAGCTCGATACATCATGCTGGATTACCCTGGGAACTCGGTCTCTCCGAAACCCATCAGACTTTGGTGCTTAATAACTTAAGAAGCAGAGTACGTATCCAGACCGATGGACAAATTCGAACAGGAAAAGATATTGCAATCGCGTCAATACTCGGTGCAGAAGAATATGGTTTCGCCACAGCAGCATTAATAGTCCTCGGGTGTGTAATGCTACGGCACTGCAATCTTGGTAACTGTTCGGTAGGTGTGGCGACTCAAAATGAAATCCTTCGGCAGAGATTTAACGGAAAAGTAGAATACCTGGTAAACTATTTTAACTTCGTAGCAGAAGAGTTACGTGAAATTATGGCAAGTCTTGGAATCAGAAGAATCAATGACATGATAGGGAAAACTGAACTTCTGGAGATAAATGAAAAAATTCTCGATTGGAAATCCAAAGATATCGATTTCCGCAATATTCTGTATAAGCCGGAGACAAAAAATACCGCGGGCGTCTTCTACTCTAAACCGGAAAAACATGATTTAGATGATATTCTGGATATAGAATTAATAGATCTTGCAAAGAATGCGATTCTTAAGGAAGAAAAAACAAAACACACTATTACAATAAAAAATACCAACAGGACGGTCGGAGCTAGATTAAGCGGTGAAGTTTGTTATGTCTACGGAGAAAAGGGCCTTGCTGATGACACAATACATTTCAAGTTTAAAGGAGTCGCAGGTCAAAGTTTTGGTGCTTTCCTTGCTAAAGGTATAACTTTTGAACTGGAAGGCATGTCTAACGACTATGTTGGTAAAGGAATATTCGGAGGAAAAATAATAATTTATCCTGACAAAAAATCGACTTATCCGGCAGAAGAAAATATTATAATAGGAAATACTTCTTTTTACGGAGCCACTAAAGGTGAAGCTTACCTAAGAGGCATCGCCGGAGAAAGATTTTGTATAAGAAATTCAGGACTAAACGCGGTCGTTGAAGGAGTAGGTGACCACGGATGCGAATATATGACTGGCGGCAGGGTTGTAATAATCGGAAAAACCGGTCGAAACTTTGCTGCTGGTATGTCCGGGGGAATTGCTTACGTTTATGATACGGAAGGTGATTTTAAATCCAAATGCAATCTTGAGATGGTAAAATTAAAAGAATTAAACGAACATGATATAGAAATAATAAATACCCTTATAACCAATCATTTTAGATATACCGAAAGCGAAAAAGCCAAAGAAATTCTTGATGACTTTAATAATAAAATAAAAGACTTTATAAAAGTAATTCCTCTGGAATATGAACATATATTGAAAACAGAAAGAAAAGAAAATTTAAAGGAATGGGTTAGATCAATAGTTGAATAGATAGGAAAAAATGGGAAAACTAAACGGATTTTTAGAAATAAAAAGAGAAGTTTCGAAACAAAGACCAATCGAGGAAAGAATAAAAGACTACAAAGATATTACTATTCATCAAAAGGACGACAAGTCAAAAGAACAGGCTTCACGCTGTATGGATTGCGGAACTCCTTTCTGTCACTGGGGATGCCCTGTCGGCAATTATATTCCCGAATGGAATGACCTCATGTTTAACAACCAATGGCAAAAAGCATATGAATTACTTTCAGCCACAAATAACTTCCCGGAAATAACAGGAAGAATATGTCCCGCCCCATGTGAACACTCCTGCGTACTATCTATCAACGATGACGCAATTACAATAAGAGAAAATGAACTTGCCATTATTGAACATGCGTTTAAATCAGGATATGTTAAAGCGAATCCACCTGTAAAAAGAAGCGGAAAAAAAATCGCAGTGGTTGGTTCCGGACCCGCGGGACTTGCAGTTGCCGATCAATTAAATGAAGCAGGCCACTCAGTAATTGTTTTTGAGAGAGATAAAAAAATCGGTGGAATCCTTCGTTACGGAATTCCCGATTTTAAATTAGAAAAAGAAATCCTTGACAGACGTTTAAGCTTGATGAAAAAGGAAGGTATAGAATTCAAAGGAAAAACATTCGTCGGTATAGATATTCCTATCGAAGATTTACAAAAGAATTTCGACACCATCTGCCTTGCCTGTGGTTCTCGAGTTCCAAGAGACTTAAAAATACAGGGTAGAGAATTAAAAGGCATACACTTTGCCATGGAATTCCTAACACAATCAAACAAACAGGTATGGGGCGAAAAAATTACAAAAGAAGCATTAATTGATGCAAAAGACAAAGAAGTCATCATAATCGGAGGCGGAGATACCGGGGCGGACTGTGTTGGTGTTGCTAAGAGACAGGGCGCAAAACGTATAACACAGATAGAAATATTGGAGAAGCCGCCCGAATGCAGAACCACAAATGAACCCTGGCCTTACTATCCCTCAATACTAAAAAATTCAAGCAGTCATGAAGAAGGGTGTGAGCGCCACTGGTCGGTTTTAACGAAAAAATTTATCGGAAAAGAAGGAAATATTGAAAAATTACAATGCGCTAAAGTTGAATTTTCGAAAAATGACGATAAAAGTTGTCCTGTTATTAAAGAAATAGCGGGAAGCGAATTCGAAATCAAGGCAGACTTAGTAATTCTTGCAGTAGGTTTTTCGCATCCCGAACACAAAGGATTAGTGTCCGATTTAAATCTCGAGTTAACCAACGGTAACGTAAAAACCGACGAAAATTTTATGACATCTGAAAAAGGAATATTCTCTGCAGGCGATATGCACAGAGGACAATCCCTAATAGTATGGGCTATATCCGAAGGCAGAAAGGCAGCACATCATATGGATAAATATCTGATGGGCAAATCAAATTTACCTGTTTTGTAAAAAAGGAAATAATTTATTAAATGTGCGGCATAGTAGGAGTAATAAGCGATAAAGAAGTCGTAGGTAATATATATGATTCATTACTTATAATACAACATAGAGGACAGGACGCAGCCGGCATAGTAACATATTCGAATAAATTCAATATCAAAAAAGGAGAAGGCTTAGTAAGGGACGCCTTCCAGGAAGAAAACCTTAATTTCTTGAAAGGTAATATAGGTATCGGACATGTAAGATACCCAACACTCGGTGGAATGGGTGTAGAAAACGCCCAGCCTTTTATTTCCACCACACCTTACGGTATAGCTTTTGCGTTTAACGGTAACATAATAAATTTCGACTCTCTCAAAGAAAAACTGGAAAATGACAGCAGGAGAATAATCATTTCAACTTCAGACGCCGAACTACTTTTAAACCTTCTCTCAGCGGAAATGGAAAAGAAGCCGGCGTTTTCTCCCGATTTTCTTTTTGAAGCCGTTAAAGGACTTTTTGACATGGTAAAGGGGAGTTATTCCGTAGTTGCCCTGATTAAAGATAAAGGTATTCTTGCTTTTAGAGACCCTCACGGTATAAAGCCCTTAATATTCGGCAAAAAAAATGCCAGTTTTTGTGTAGTTTCAGAAAGCATTGCGCTTGACACCCTCGGTTATAAAATAGAGCGCGACGTACGACCAGGCGAAGCGGTGTTCTTCAGTACAGAAGGTAAATTATATACAAAAAAAATCTCCAAAGAAAAACACTGTCCCTGCATCTTCGAATATGTATATTTCGCAAGACCGGATTCGACTATCGACGGCATATCCGTTTACGAAGCAAGATTAAACCTGGGCAAGAATCTTGCTAAAGAAATAAAGAAAAAGGGAATAGACATCGATATAGTCGTACCTGTACCCGATA